>JAYTVI010000099.1:0-20291 GCA_043744095.1 Flavobacterium sp. | reverse complement strand
ACTGACTTATTCTCTCAATAAATCAAATAATAACCAATAAAAATAACACCTAACAAAGTAAATTTAGATTTTCTATAAAACTTTCGGATAGCTGTGATTTACAAACTAAAAAAGGTTGTCTGCGAAGACAACCTTTTTTTATACTTATAATTGAATTGTTATATTGCGTTTACAATTCCAGCAAAATCTATAGCTTTAAGAGCAGCTCCACCAATTAAACCTCCATCTACATCTGGTTTTGAGAAGATTTCTTTTGCATTATCGGGTTTTACACTACCACCATACAATATAGAAACATCTTCTGCAATATCGCTTCCAAATCCTTTTCTGACAGTTTCTCTGATAAATTCGTGCATTTCTTGTGCTTGATCTGGACTTGCAGTTTCTCCAGTTCCTATTGCCCAAACTGGTTCGTATGCTAAAACAATATTTGACCAAGATGATTTGTCAATTTGAAATAATCCATCTCTTAATTGGTTTTCAACCACATTAAAATGTTGTTTGTCTTGACGGTCTTTGAGTTCTTCGCCAAAACAAAAAATAACTCTCATATCATGTTTTAAAGCAGTATCAACTTTGAAAGCAATTATTGCATCAGTCTCATTAAAAATTGCTCTTCTTTCTGAATGTCCAAGAATTACAGTGTTTACACCAACACTTTTTAGCATATCTGCTGATATTTCGCCAGTATATGCACCATTTTCTGCTTGATGCATATTTTGTGCAGCAACTTGAATATTGGTAAACGCTAAATGCTCAACTGCTGAAGCTAGATTAATAAAAGTGGGTGCAACAATAATTTCTGCATCTTTATCATTCGGAAGTTTATCAATCAAATCATTTAATAAATCTTCTGTTTCTTCTGCATTTTTATGCATTTTCCAGTTTCCTGCTACAATCTTTTGTCTCATTATTGAAGTGTTTTTAATGTGGAGTTTATTTTATCAAAATCGGTTTCTATAGCACGATACAAAACTATTTTTCCTGTATTATCTACAATAATATATCTCGGAATCCAATCTACATCTGCAGCTTTACCAAAAACACCAGCCATACCATCATTTGCCATATAATGATCGCCAATTAATTCGTGTTTTTTAATGCCTTTCAACCATTTATCTGCAGTTTTATCCATTGATACAAATAAATAGGAAACATTTGGATTATTAGCTTGTAGTTCTTTCATTTTAGGCATTGCTTTTACACAATCTCCACACCAAGATGCCCAAACTTCTATTACCAAAGTTTCTCCTTTATGCATTTTTAAAATATCTTGAAAAGGAATTTGTTTTCCGTAAACAGATAATAAAGTTTGTGATAATGCTTCTTGAGAAAATTCTGTTTTCTGAGCATGAGAACAAGAAATAGAAGCAAATGCTAGTACTAAAGTTGCTATTATTTTTTTCATAATTAAATTAATTTACTAATTACTTTTTTTGATTAAGATTCCTTTTTTTGATCTTCTAGGAAGATATGTTTTGTTCTTTTTCTTTTTTTAGGAAAATATTTTTTCTTAATATTTGTAATTAAAAATAAACCCGAGACAGCAATTATTATACATCCTAAAACAATATGAAATGTATTTCCTAATATTGGTTTTTCCATTGCTGCAACATAATTTAATATAAAATAACCTATGCAAAGTGCAACAAAACTTAGTGCTATATTTTTTGAATATTTATTACTTCTTTCTCTACTTTTTTTACTCGTACTCATCTCTGAAATCTAAAATTACAATTTTAATTTGTTTATATCGTTATAATGAACTTTTTGTTTTATGGTACCATATTCTAATACGATAATACTCGGGTTTGCTCTTTCAATTGTTTTTAATGTTGTTCCGTCACAAAAATAGAAATCAAATGGTAATTTATATTTTGCTTTTGCTTTTTCAACATCATCTCCAACTGTAGCAGTCATTGCTGCAACAAAATATCCTTTATCAATAGCCATTTTGTTTAAATCTGTCAATTTTTTCATTCCTTCTGGATTTGACTTTGTCAAATCATAAGCAACAATTAATATAACTTTTGGTTTAGATAATATTTGTTGTGTAAAATCTTCGCCATCTTTTTCTATACTAAAATCGTGAATAGGCGGTTTATATCCTTCTTTGATCACTTTATCTTTTCTATCTACAAAAGTTGCGCCAGCAGGAAGATTCATCAAATCTTTTTCTGTAAATTCTTTATTAACACCATTTACATTATAAATAAAAATCATTTCTACTTCACTTTTTGGTGCATTATCAGGAATTATCATAGCTTTAGTAATGTTTGTTCCTACTTTATAAGCTCTAAAATCTTTTAATGGCAAATGATTTAATACATAATATCCCATATAACCGCAAAGTAAAACACATAATGCAACTAATCCCAATCTTAAATTGGTTTTGAATAATGGTTTTATTTTTTTTCTAAAGAAGAATAAAATCAATATAAAAAATAATAAAACTACATCTTTAGTAAATGATTGCCAAGGTGTTAACTTTAGCGCATCACCAAAACAACCGCAATCAGTTACTTTATTAAAATAGGCAGAGTAGAATGTCAAGAAAGTAAAAAATACAATCATCAATAATAAACTCCAAATGGTATATTTTGGTTTAAAACCTATCAATAACATAAATCCTAATACGGTTTCAAATATTACAATTAAAACGGCAAGTACCAATGAATACGGAATTAATGAAGGAAAATTCAAAACGGTTTCTCCAAAATACTCACCAAGTTTATAAGAAAACCCAACAGGATCATTTAATTTTATTAATCCAGATATTATAAATAATAACCCAACAAATATTCGGGAAAATTGAACTAGAATGTTTTTCATTTTTTTAAATTAATGATATAAAACGTAAATATAAAGTAAGATTTATTAAAAACAAGTTAACAAATGATTTTAATTGTTAACGATTTTCTTTCATAAGTATTAATGCAAAAACAGCATAATTTATCATATCTTGATAATTTGCATCAATTCCTTCAGAAACAATAGTTTTGCCTTTATTGTTTTCGATTTGCTTGACACGTAATAATTTTTGAAGAATCAAATCGGTTAAAGAACTCACACGCATTTCTCGCCAAGCTTCGCCATAATCGTGATTTTTGGCTTCCATTAATTCTTTTGTTAATTTGATTTTTGCATCATACAACTCTGTAGCTTTTGCAGTATTTAGGTCAGGTTGATCAACAACACCAAGTTCAAGTTGAACTAATGCCATTATTGAATAATTGATAATTCCGATAAATTCTCCAGTTTCATCTTCATCAATTTTGCGAACTTCATTTTCTTGTAAGCTTCTAATTCTTTGTGCTTTAATAAAAATTTGATCTGTAAGTGAAGGCAATCTCAAAATGCGCCAGGCACTTCCATAATCTTTCATTTTATTTATAAAAAGCGATCTACAAATTGCAATTATAGTATCATATTCTTGTGAAGTATTCTTCATTATTGATGTATATTTGTATTCAAAATTTTTCAAAAATAGTATATTTTTTTGGAATGTAATTAAGAAGTTTTTATCAATATCAAAATCATAAAAAAGCAAGTAGATATGACTATAAATTGCCTTGGAAATCTAGTTGATTTATCACAACCAAAAGTTATGGGAATATTGAATATTACACCCAATTCTTTTTATGATGGTGGCCGTTTTAAAGATGATAAAAGTATCTTAAACCAAACCGAAAAAATGCTAAGTGATGGCGCAACTTTTATAGACATTGGTGGATATTCTAGCAAACCAAATTCTGAATTTGTATCAGAGGAAGAGGAGATAAGTAGAGTAATTCCTATTGTAAACATTATTTTAAAACATTTTCCGAGAACAATAATTTCTATCGACACTTACAGAAGTGAAGTTGCAAGATTAACATTAGAAAATGGTGCTGCATTAATAAATGATATTTCGGCTGGTTCATTAGATAATAAAATGTACGAAACCATTGCAAAATATAGAGTTCCTTATATAATGATGCATATGAAAGGAACACCACAAATTATGCAAAATCTAACAAATTATGACAATATTATTTCAGAAATAACATATTATTTTTCAGAAAAAATAGCTTTAGCAAGAAGTTTGGGAATTAGCGATATTATTATTGATCCAGGTTTTGGATTTGCAAAAACAGTTGATCAAAATTTTGAAATTCTTAAAAAATTAGACTTATTTCAATGCTTTGAATTGCCTTTATTAGTTGGGATTTCTAGAAAATCTACCATTTATAAAACGCTGGATATTAGCTCGCAAGAAGCTCTAAACGGAACTACAGTTTTAAATACATTTGCTTTATCAAAAGGAGCAAATATTGTAAGAGTTCACGATATAAAAGAAGCGGTAGAATGTGTAAAATTAATGGGTAAATTAATATAAAAGGAAATTCGTTTTTATCTATTGATATAAACCCAACCTGTTTTTTCTCTTCCATTATTTAATTTAATTATAAAATAATAAGTTCCGTCGGGTAACTCTTTTTCTTTGTCTGATTGACCATACCATTGGTTTGAGTAATTGGTTTTAGAATATACAGTAACACCGTATCTATTAAAGATTTTCAATTCTTTTACATCAAATTTTTCTAAATTAAAAAAGTCATTCTTTTTGTCATTATTTGGTGAAATTCCTTTCTGTATCATACAATCATTTATCACTAATGAATAGTTTGTACTTTGGGGAAAATAACAATTTGAATCTTCGTTTGTAATAGTATAAGTTATTGTGTAACTTCCTGTTTTACTATATAATAAATCTACAAAACCCGTTTTCGAATCAATTTTTAATCCTTCTGGTGATGCTGAAAAATGACCAACATTCGTAAAATTATTAGATAAAATCGGAATAGGATTTGCCCCTTCAATACAAACTGGTGTTGAGTATGAAAAATCTGTTACAGGATTTAAATCTCTTACAATATTTAAATTGAAATCTGTAACATCAAAACATCCGGTTAAAGCATTTGTAATTCGGACAAATATTTTTTGTGGATTTGAAGTATTTTGAAAATAATATGGATTTAGAATAGGATTTGTATTCGTAAAAGCATCCGAATAATTGGTGAAATAAGACGCAATTAGATTGGTTTGATTTCCAATTGTTATTGAGGAATTTACTGTTAAATCGAAAAAAGCTGTACTAGGATTTGTTGTATTATCACAATTGACTAAATCATTTGGCTGTTCTGCAACTGGAGGAGTATAAAAAGTAGCTGTTCCAGTCCAAGTAATTGAGAAATCACCAAAACCAAATGGTCTATCTACTGCAATATAATAAACTTCATCTGGTAGTACATTCATCCAGTGTATAAAACTATTTCCATCTGGTCCTGGACCTTCACTTACATCAGTTTCAGTTTCGTTCATTCCGGTTAGATTGTCTAATTGACTGGCTTGAAGTGGGTTTGTTGTAGAACATCTAATGGCAGTTCCTAAATTTGAACAACTTACTGTAGGTCCAAAAATCCAGAAATCAAAATCAATGACCAAATCTGTTGTTTCGGGAGTAATTAAAAATCCAAACGTACCACCAGTTTTGAATTTAATTTTAAGCCAAATACTATTGTTTTCGCCACTAATACAAGCATTAAATGAAGAAATTTCTTGAATGCCAATACCTTCCGTTACCAAACCAGTTAAATTGGCATTGCCACAAATTATGATAGCATCTACACAATCTGTTTGTGAAATAGATTTTGTTGAAATTAGAAAGATAAAAAAAAGAATAAACCACTTAATTTTTTTCATTTCTGATGAAATAATTTAACCTAATTTATTGATGATGATAAGGTTCGTTTTTTAAAATTGTAAAACCACGATACACTTGTTCTATAAAAAACAAACGAACCATTTGGTGCGAAAAAGTCATTAAAGATAACGAAATTTTACCATTTGCTTTCGCATAGACACTTTCAGAGAAACCATACGGTCCACCAATTACAAATGCTAAAGTTTTTATTCCGGCATTCATTTTTTTTTGTAATTCGTTGGCAAAAGCAACACTCGAAAAAGTTTTCCCGTTTTCGTCAAGTAAAATTAAATGATCGGTAGAAGTAATTTTTGCCAAAATCAATTCGCCTTCTTTTTCTTTTTGTTGACTTTCTGATAAGTTTTTAACGTTTTTTATATCCGGAATTATTTCCAAATCAAATTTGATATAAAAAGACAATCTTTTCTGGTACTCTTCAATCAACGATTGTAAATTCTTATTGTCGGTTTTGCCAATAGTAATGAGTCTGATATTCATTTTATTAGGAATCTAAAAACGAATCTGATTTTTTTGTTTTCATCATTTTTGATAAAAGTAAAAAAATAGCAACAGTATTGAAAGTCATTCCGATAAAAACAAAAAATTTAAAATCTTGCCATCCATCATATTTTAGATAAATTCCTGAAATTGTGAGCGCGAAACCAATTAGAAATAAAATTACGATTTGAATATTTTTCATAAATTATCTGTTTTTTATCATACTAATTACTTCTCTTAGCAATAGAGCACTCAAAGCTCCAATTACAAAAACTGATAAAAAAGCAACAGTTCTGATGGTTTCAGTTCCCGAAATACGACTAAAATTACCAATAGAAAGCATTAGCAAAACAGCTAATAGAATTCTTTTTTTTCTTGCATTCATATTATTTTCAGTTTAGTTTAAAAAAATTAATAATCTGGTTTATCGTTTGCAATAGCGAAATTTCTAGATTTTTTGGGATATGTTGCATAGGATTTATCACTCGGATTGACAATTACAGTTTTGATTGTGATTTTATTTCCTAATAAAAATCCTTTTGATACCATTTGGTAATCTAGAAGAAACTCACCACAAAAATAGTTGCCATTTTCATCTTTTTCGATAATTCCTGTATATATTCCTTTAGACATCTTAAATTTGTTTTTAAAGTACAAATCTAATCATTTTCGATAGAATTTGAGTTTGTATTATTTACAAAATTTAAAAATGAGTACCAAAACATATACTAAATTCAATTTTCATCAACATACTTTTTGTGTTTTTCAAGAAGTTTCTTTTGATAGTATACAAAACTTGCATCCAAATTATAAAAGCAAATCGGGTAGTAGTTATTTTTTTACAGAAAATGGTGTTTTTAGACTTTCTAATCATTGGGGAAGAGCAGCCAATTGCAAATGGCGATTAGAAAGTAATAAAGAGTATTCTGCCAATAGAACTAGATTAGGTTTTGCCAATTGGAGTTCTTTTCATAACGATAATGATTTTGAAAAACTGTATTTTATTGAAGTAAATTTTGATGACAAAACTGTCAATTATTTTCATAAAAATAGCAAAGCAATACCTCAAAATGCACAATTAAAAACATCTTCGGCAACAACGAAAACGATAAAAACAATTAGAAATTTGTTAGAAAATGAAGGTTGGGCAAAATATTATGATGATAAAAATATTGTAGAATTAAGAAAAAATATTATAACTCAATTAGTTGAAACTAATTTATCATTAATTGAAATAAAACAAACTTTATAAAGATTAATTTACTTTGTTTTCATTTTTTTTATTAAATAAAAACAAGTAAAAACACCAATAATTCCTAGCATTCCCATAAAAAACCAATTGGCTTGATAACCAAAATGACTTATAATTTCCATTCCAGTTTTGGCACTCAAAATATGAGCTAGACTATAACTCATGGTAAAAATTGCCATATAACGTCCTTCATGTCCTTTTGGAGCACGACTTATAGCAAACGAATTTGCAAACGGAAATGCAAACATTTCTCCAAAGGTCATAAAAAGCATCATAATGATAAAAATACCTGCCCAAGTATTTATAAGAAGCAAAAACATACTAATTGCCATTGCTAGACAACCATAAGAAACAATTTTTACTTTATTCAATTTTTTACGTTCAACATAACTAACAATTGGCATTTCGAAGAAAAATACCATAATACCATTAAAAGTGAGTAACAAACCAGTTTGAAATTCAGTAAGATTAAATTGTTCTTTATGATACAGTGGGATTGTAGTAAACAACTGAAAAAATAATATTCCGGTAATCAGGCAAACAAATAAAAACGTCCAGAAAATGGTGTCTTTAAATACAGAATGTGTAAGTATTTCTCCAGGATGTTGCTTATCAGTATAGGATGATTTTTTCTTTTCTTTTACTAATACCCAAAAAATAAGAATTGCCAATATACAAGTTGCACCATCAACCCAAAATAGTCCTCTGTAACCCATTCCCATTATAATTAGACCGCCAAAAGCTGGTCCAGCTGCAAAGCCAAGATTTATGGCAAGACGAACTAATGTTAAAGCACGAGTTCTATTTTCTGGCTTTGCATAAGCTCCGAGCGATACAAACATAGCTGGTCGAAACATATCAGACACAACCATTATCGAAAACATTCCAATGCATAAACCAACAAAACTGGTAATATACTGCAAACCAAAAAACATAATTCCGCTTGTCAATAAACTAAAAATCATTATTTTATAAAAACCAATCTTATCAGAGAGTTTTCCGCCAAGCCATGAGCCAAGCATAGATCCAAGTCCAAAAAAAACCATAATCCAACCTACTTGACTGTATGAAAATCCTAAATCTTCTTTAAGATATTTTGACAAAAATGGCAAAACCATTGTGCCTGCACGATTGATAAAAGTAATGAAAGTAAGAATCCAAATTTCTCTAGAAAATCCACTAAAATTATTGATATATTTTTGAAAACCAGTTTTGAGCATAGTATTTTATGATTGTTGCAAAGTTAAAAAACTTTGTGTCTTACCGAGTTTGAAAACCTACAACTTTTTAAACTATTTTTGTAAAAAATAAATAGATGAAAAAAATCCATTTTCTTGGTCTTTTTTTAAGTTTTATGATGAGTTTTTCACAAGAAAAAAAAATTGAAACTTCTCGAGAATTTCAAGATAATTTAAATAAAGAATACAGTAATCAGGAAGAAAGTCCTTTAACTCCAGATGATTTAAAAACATTTAAAGGTTTAGATTTTTATCCCATAGATTCAAAATATATAATTGAAGCCCAATTTATTAGAACCAAGAAAGAAAAGGTTTTCAAAATGAAAACTTCTACTTCAAGAACACCAGAATATGTAAAATATGGTGAATTAGCCTTTACAATTGATGGTAAATTATTCAAATTAAATCTTTATCAAAATATTGATTTAATAAAAAAAGACGGATTTGCAGACTATTTGTTTTTACCTTTTTCGGATGAAACTTGTGGTAAAGAAAGTTATATTGGCGGAAGATATATTGATATGCGAATTCCATCTGGAAATAAAATAATTATAGATTTTAATAAAGCTTACAATCCATATTGTGCCTATAATCATAACTATTCTTGCCCAATTGTTCCTTTAGAAAATGATTTAAAAGTTGCTATTTTGGCAGGAGTTAAAAAGTTTCTTGACTAATGGAGTTTTTCAATTTACATACTCATAAAAGTACTCAAAACAGCAAAATTTTAGAACTTGTAAATCAATATCCGTGGGAGTTTGATGCAAGTATTCCTTATTATTCAATCGGAATACATCCTTGGTATATTGACGAAAATAGACTAGTTAGTGATTTGAATAGTATAGCTGATAAACTAGCTTCTAAATCTTGTTTGGCTCTGGGAGAATGCGGTTTGGACAAAAGAATTGAAATTCCTTTATCGCTTCAAATTTCAGTTTTTGAAAAACAAATTGCATTGGCTGAAAAACATCAAAAGCCATTAATTTTGCATTTGGTTGGTGCTTTTGAAGAAGTAATAGCAATTAAAAAAAAGCTCAAAGTATCGGTACCAATTATTATACATGGTTTTTCGAAGAATAAACAAATTGCAAAACAGCTATCAGATAACGGATTTTATCTTTCTTTTGGAAAATATTTATTAATAAATCCTGAATTAAAGTCCGTTTTTGAATCTGTACCAAATGATAGATTTTTTTTAGAAACCGATACAAACGAACAATCAATAGAAGATGTATATAGATTTGCTACAAAATATAAAAACTTGACTTCGGAACAATTAAAGAAACAAATAAGTATTAATTTTGAAACCGTTTTTGGATCAATTAATTTATCCAAAAGATAAAAAATTTAAAATGGCTATATTATGGCAAAATGGCAAGAAAGAGCAGCGCTTTTATTTAAAAAAGAAGGATTAGAAAATCTAAAAAACGCAAATTTATTGGTTGTTGGAGTTGGTGGTGTTGGTTCATTTGCTGCAGAGTTTTTGGCTCGTGCAGGAGTTGGAAATTTGACAATCGTAGACGGAGATGTCGTTGATATTACAAATATTAACAGACAGTTACCGGCATTACACTCAACAGTTGGTTTAACAAAAATAGATGTAGTTGGTGATCGATTGATGGATATAAACCCTGAATTAAATTTAACAAAAATACAAGAATTTCTATCTCCAGATCGAGCTTTTGAGATTGTTGAAGAGAAATATGATTATGTTTTAGATTGTATAGATAGTGTTACACCAAAACTGAATTTGATAATCGGGGCAAAACGAAAAAGAGTAAAAATTATTTCAAGTATGGGTGCTGGTGGAAAAATGGAAGCTTCAAAAGTAAAAGTTGCAGATATTACCAATACCATAAATTGTGTTTTTGCAAAAACCATTAGAAAACGATTAAAAGAACATAAAATTGATAAATTGAAAGTTGTTTTTTCGTCAGAAATTCAAGATGAAAGTAGTTTAAAAATGACTGATGGAACCAATTACAAACGCTCTTTTTATGGTACCAATAGCTATATGCCAGGACTTTTTGGGTTGTATGCAGCAGAAACTGTTATTCGTTATTTGTTGAAAAAAGAGAAGTAATAGTCTAATCTTGTCATTTCGACGAAGGTGAAATCACAAAAAGTTTTCACATATTAATTTGTTATTGCTATTATGAGATTTCTCCTTTATCGAAATGACAAAAAGTAAAAAAAATGATACAAACAGTAATTTTCGATATGGATGGTGTAATTGTAGATACAGAACCAATTCATCATTATGCATACGAGCAACATTTTAAGCAATTAAACATTGATGTTTCGCCAGAAATGTATGCTTCCTTTACCGGAAATTCTACAAAAAATATTTACGAAAGATTAATAGGTATTTTCAATTTAGAACAAGATGTTGCAACTTTGGTTGAAACTAAACGAAGCTTTTTTGATGATGCATTTGATACAAAAGAAGATTTATTTTTATTAGATGGTGTAGAAGTTTTAATAAAAGAATTGTATCAAAAAGGAATGCAATTGGTATTGGCTTCATCGTCAGCAAATGTTACTATTAATAAAATTTTTAACCGTTTTGATTTAGATCAATATTTTACACACAAAGTTTCGGGTGAAGATTTTCCGAAATCAAAACCACATCCTGCAATTTTTCTAAAAGCGGCCGAATTGTCAGAAACTCAAGTCGAGAATTGTATTGTAATTGAAGATAGCACCAATGGAATTTTAGCTGCAAATGCTGCCAATATCTTTTGTATTGGATATAAAAGTGTAAACTCAAAACTCCAAGATTATTCAACAGCTAATTTGGTTATTAGTCATTTTAGTGAATTGAGTTTTGAGCAAATTAGAAACATTTCATTGTAAAAAAATTATCCAACAGCATCTTTATAAACTCTCAAACAGCGTTCTCTAGCTTCTTTATGATCTACAATAGGTTTTGGATATTCAAAAGTTTCCAATTCTGGAATCCATTTTTTGATGTATTTCAAGTCTTTGTCAAATTTCTTAATTTGTTCAGAAGGATTAAAAATTCTAAAGTAAGGCGCAGCATCAACACCACTTCCTGCTGCCCATTGCCAATTTCCAATATTGCTCGATTGCTCATAATCTAATAGTTTGGTAGCAAAATAAGTTTCGCCCCAACGCCAATCTATTAATAAATGTTTGCAAAGAAAACTTGCCACTATCATTCGAACTCTGTTGTGCATATGACCAGTTGTATTTAACTCTCTCATTCCTGCATCAACAAAAGGATAACCTGTTTTTCCTTCGCACCATTTTTGGAATAATGCTTCATTGTTTTCCCAAATAATAGCATCGTATTTTGGGCGAAAACTTGCAGTTAAAGTATGTGGAAAATGCCAAAGAATTTGCATAAAAAATTCACGCCAAATCAATTCTTTCAGAAAAGTTTCATTTTTACTTTCTAATGCTTTTAAAACCATTTTTCTGACAGAAACAGCACCAAATCGCAAATAAATCCCTAAGTATGAGGTTTTATTTAAAGCAGGAAAATTTCTAGTAGCCTCATAATTATTGATTAAATCAATCGAAACATCATACGTAGAAATTTTTATTGAAGAAGTTTCAAAACCAATTTCAGTTAAACTTAAAAAAGAGTAGGAGTGTTTAGTTATTTTATCAATATAATCTTCTGAATTGTATATATTTAATGATGTGTTTTTAAATTTTTCTTTCCATTTATTTGAAAAAGGAGTGTACACAACATAAGGCGTTCCGTCATCTTTTACAACTTCACTTTTTTCGAAAATAACTTGGTCTTTGCAAGATTTGAATTCGATGTTATTAGTTTTAAAAAGTTGAAACAGCTCTAAATCACGTTTTCTGGCATAAGGTTCATAATCAGAATTTGTGTAAACGTTTTTTATTTTATTTTCAGTAATCAATTTGGTAAAAACATCTAATGGTTTTCCATAAAAAATGGCTAAAGATTTGCCAACAGTTTGCAATTGATTTTGAATTTTCTCTAATTGTTGATGAATAAAAGTTACTCTAGCATCATTTTTTGGTAATTGAGAAAGAATTGATTCATCAAATATAAATATCGGAAGCACTTCTTCATTGCTTTGTAAAGCGTGAAAAAGCCCAGTATTATCGTCTAATCTTAAATCTCTTCTAAACCAGAAAATTTTCATATAATTTTTTTTTAATGTCAATTGCAAATTTAAAATTCAAACCCAAAAAATTTAATATTCAATTTTAAAATTACTATTATTATTGTTAATTATTTGTTACTTCTATTGACATTGCAATTGATATTGAAATTGACATTGCAATTGTTATTGATTTACTAAAAGTGTTGACATACCACCATCTACATGAAAAATTTGTCCAGAAATCCAATTGCTTTTTTCTGATAATAAAAAACTTGACATTTGTGCCAAATCTTCAGAAGTACCCACTTTTTTCATCGGATTTCTTAAAGCTGATTTTTCTTTTTTCTCATCAGAGTTCAAAAATTTATTAGCCAATGGTGTATCTGTTAATGAAGGCGCTATTACATTCACTCTTATTTTTGGTGCATATTCTGCTGCCAATGCTTTTGCAAAACCTTCAATTGCTCCTTTTGCAGCGGCAATACTGGTGTGAAAGGGCATTCCCATACTAGCCGCAACACTGCTAAACAAGACAATACTTGCTTGATTTGAAGCTGTTAAATTAGGTAAAATAGTTTGAATTACTTTTACCAAACTTACGAAATTTATTTGTAAATCGCTTTCAAAACTTTCAATTTTTATTCCTTTAAAAGGTCTCAAATTGATACTTCCGGGACAATAAACCAAACCATCAATTTTTTCTGGCAGTTTTGTAATATCTAATGTATCAGAAATTGCATCAAACGGAATATGAGTTACATTCATATCGGCAATATTTTCATTTGTACGCGAAGCAATAAATACTTTATTTTCATACTGTAATTCTTTTGCAATGGCAAGACCAATACCATATGAACCACCTATTAAGAGTATATTTTTCATAATTTATTTTTTAAATTCTCCAAAAAGTTCAATTAATTTTTTATGTCTATAATTAAAAATTTCATCTAATTTGGGTTTTACTAAAAACGGATGAACCAATTGACCTAAAATTCCCATCGGAACTTTATAATCTACAATATCTTCCATTTCTACACCACCAGGAATTTCTTTCAGAAAATGTTTGTGATGCCATAAACTGTATGGACCAAATCGTTGTTCGTCTACAAAATATTTTTTGTCTTGAACATGTGTTATTTCTGTAACCCATTTCATCGGAATTCCCAATACTGGAGTTACAATATATTGAATTATTTGTCCAGGAAACATTGCTCTATCATCACCAGAAAGAGTCTTGAATCCCATATATTCTGGAGTTATTACTTTAAGATTTTTTGGGTTTGATAAAAATTCCCAAGCTTCATCTAATGTAACAGGAAGATTTTGTTTGCTTTGTTTAGTATAAATTTTCATAAATAAAATTTTTGTAAAGATACTATTTGTTTAATATAAATCAAATAAAGTTAAACAAAATAAAATTCAAATTAAGGAATTATTAACATATAACAGAAATTGAATTTGTAATTTTGAAATCTAACAAATTAAAATAATTATGAGAAAACTTATTTATCTATTGGTAATGTTCGTAGCAAATTATGCAATAGAAGCACAAGTAAAAACCCCACAACCAAGTCCGAAAGCAACAGTAAACCAAGTAGTTGGCCTGACAGATGTTTCGATTGATTATTCAAGACCAAGTATGAAAGGTAGAACAATTTTTGGAGATTTAGTTCCGTTTGGAAAACTTTGGAGAACAGGTGCAAATGCAAATACTATAATCTCTTTTAGTGATGACGTAATTATTGATGGTAAAACTTTGAAAAAAGGGAAGTATGCTCTTTTCACTACACCAAAATCAGATTCTTGGGAAGTAATTTTTTATTCAGACACAGACAATTGGGGAACTCCAGACGAATGGGACGAAACAAAAGTAGCTTTAAAAACAAATGCAAAACCAGAAACTTTAACTAGAAATGTCGAAAGTTTAACATTGGGAATAAGTAACTTAGATAACAATTATGCTCATTTAGAAATTTCTTGGGAAAAAACAGTAGTGCCTGTAAAATTTGAAGTGCCTACTCAAAAAACTGCTATGTCAAGTATCGAGAAAGCTTTGGCTGGACCAACATCTGGCGATTATTTTTCGTCTGCACAATTTTTCTATCAATCAAACGGGGATTCCTACAAAGCTTTAGAATACATCAACAAAGCAATTGATATGAACAAAGAAAAACCTTTTTGGTATTACAGACAAAAATCTTTAATTCAAGCAAGATTAGGCGACAAAAAAGGAGCAATAGAAACAGCTAAATTATCGTTAGCTGGAGCTACTGTTGCAAAAAACAATGATTATGTAAAAATGAACAATGACAGTATTGCAGAATGGAGTAAAAAATAATTAGAAAAATAATTAAAATCCCATCAAGTAAATTAAACATTTTATTAGATGGGATTTTTTTTATTCAATGATTTCTTCATTTCCAACAATCATTTGAATAGAAATGGATAGAAATAAAGTAAGCATTGCCCCAATAAAATTGAGCCATAAGAAACTTACAGCGTCTAAATAATAAATATAAAAAATAAGTAATTGGCTTATTACTGCTGCCCAAAAAATTGCTTTTGCTTTTACAAATTTGATATAAAAACCAACCAAAAAAATACCTAAGACAGTTCCATAAAAAATAGAACCAATTATATTTACAAGTTGAATTAAATTTTCAAATAACGTGCCTACGCAAGCAAAAAGTATAGCGATAATTCCCCAAAGAATTGTAAAAAATTTTGTAGCATCTACATAATGTTTTTCAGATTTTGTTCCTTTTACATTTCGTTTATAAATATCTATAGAAGTAGTTGATGCTAAAGCATTCAGTCCAGAAGCTGTAGATGACATTGCAGCAGAAAGTATAACTGCCAATAATAAACCAATCAAACCTTTGGGCAAATAATGAAGTATAAAGTGTATAAAAACATAATCTTTATCATTTGTTTCAGATTTTGGATCTGCTTGTGTAATAAGTTCTCTAGCCTGATCACGCAAATCGTTTTCTTTATTAGAAATAGCAACTAATTCTTTTCTTAAAATTGGGTTGTCATAATTTTGATTTAAATGGTCTATATAGATCAAATTTATTTCCTTTTTTTCTTCAGAAAGCTTAGTCAATTTTGATTCTAAATCATTGTAATCTTTTTTATATTTTGAGTTTTCTACAATTTCTTTATTATTGGGGTTAAAATTTAGTGGTACAGGATTGAATTGAAAAAAAACAAAAACCATTACACCTATTAGTAGTATAAAAAATTGCATTGGAACTTTTAGAAAACCATTCATTATCAATCCCATTTGACTTTCTTTGACTGATTTTCCAGAAAGATAGCGGCCAACTTGAGATTGATCTGTTCCAAAATACGACAATGCCAAGAAAAAACCACCAGTAATTCCGCTCCAAAAAGTGTATCTTGTTTCTGGATCAAACGAAAAATCAACGATATCCATTTTGTGATTGGCACCGGCAATATGCATTGCATTACTAAAAGTCATATCGTTGGGTAACAGATGCAAAATCAGAAAAAAAGTGATAAACATACCCGACATAATCACAAACATTTGTTGTTTTTGAGTAACATTTACTGCTTTTGTACCTCCTGCAAATGTGTAGATAATTACCAAAACACCTATAACAATAATCATCAATGTTAGATTCCAACCTAGTAATGCTGATAAAATGATAGCTGGAGCATATATTGTCAATCCTGTACCTAATCCTCTTTGAACCAAAAAAAGAATGGCTGCAAGTGATCGTGTTTTTAAATCAAAACGTTGTTCTAAATATTCATATGCTGTATATACTTTGAGTCGATGGTATATAGGTATAAATGTCACACAAATAACCACCATTGCTATGGGCAATCCAAAATAGAATTGAACAAATCCCATTCCGTCATGATAAGCTTGTCCTGGAGTTGATAAAAATGTAATAGCACTAGCTTGAGTAGCCATTACAGAAAGTCCAACAACATACCAAGGTGTTTCGTTGTTTCCTAAAATATAATCTTCTACGTTTTTACTGCCTTTGGTTTTCCAGACGCCATAAAAAACGATAAAAAGTAAGGTTACAGAAAGTATAATCCAATCGAGTTGTTGCATCTAAGAAAAGAGTATCATTATTAAACAAAATAGAAGAATATAAATTGCATTTGCTACCAAAACCCAAGTGTAGCTTTTTTTCCAAGTTGAAATTTTTATTGTGTTCATACCATTATTTATTTAACTGAAATCATATTTGCCATCAATCTATAAGCACCAGAAACACCCTCGGGTAGTTCTCTAAAGAAACTCAATCCTGTATAAATATAATGTCCTTTACCAAATTTTGCAATTAATAATGCTCCTTTTTTGGGAGTTTCACCTTTATCGTTTGCCGAAAATACCGGAGTAAAAGCTTTGTCCCATTCATTTGGATAATACAATCCTTGTTCTTGTTTCCACCCTTCAAAATCTTTGGAAGTTATTTTGTTTGGATAATTTAATATTGAATTGTTTGGGTCAAGAAAAGTGACCACTGCATTTTCGTCAGTAACTCTATCACGAGAAATTTTTAATGAAAAAGGAGCAATATCTTTGGTAACAAAATCATCTAGTGTGTTGTATTGCACAATCATTGTTTTGCCTTCTTTTACAAAATCAAAAAGAATTTGTTGTTTGAAAGCCAATGCTTGAATAGTGTTGTATGCACGAATTCCAGTCATTACAACATCAAAATTTAAAAGTTTTTCTGCTGTAATTTCGTCTGCTTTCAAAACAGAAACTTCATAACCCATTTGGTGCAAACTCTTCGGGACTTCATCACCAGCACCCATAATATAAGCAATTTTTTCGTTTCCAGTTTTAATATTCAACCGAATTGCTTTTGATTCTGCTGGTTTTATTATCATTTGTTTGTAGATGTGGTTGTAATTAATATCTATTTTGTCTTTGTCAAAATTTTCATCCATAACCCCAACACTTAAACTACTTTTTAATACAATTTCGCTGGCGTCTTTTGAGGGAGATATTATAAAAGTAACAAGTTGTTCTTGACCTTTTTTGTCAATTTTATAATCAATTTCTAAAGGTGAAACTTTCCAATTTTTGGGAATAATTATTTTTGCTTTTCCTTGAAGGTTATCTTTTCCTGCTTTTATTTTTAAAGAAACCGATTTAGATTTATCTGAATTGAAAACATATACTTTTTCTGTAAAAGATGAAGTTACAAACGGAACAATATCTAATGGTTGATAGACTTCTCCTTTTACATCATCATTAAATTTATAAATTACTTTTCTTTCGAAAGGAATAGTTACACCTTCAATAGTAATCATAAATGTAACTTGTACTTCTCGTATTATATCTGGAACACCAATATTTTCTTGATTATTGACATAGTACATCCCAACTGTTCCTTTTTCTTTTAGCCAATAAGGCGAAGTAAATTCTGGTTTTTGAGGAATTAACACTCGAAGAGTATCCGAAATATTTTTATTTTGCAATAATTTTTTTGGATCAAAACCACTCCATCTTTTAGGATTTGTTTCTACACCTTGCCAATTTACTTGAATGTTACTTCTATTGATAGCTTCAAGTTTTATTGTAATTAGACTTCCTGGAGTAACTTCTTGACTATCGCAAACTGCTTCTAAATAAAGTCCTGAACAAGCTGCAATAATCTTTTTTATTTCTACGGTTTTTATAGGTTTCCAATGTGATTCATTCAACGATTGGATCAAAGAGTATGCTTTTACTAAATCAGGAATACTTGCAGATGGATTTTTGAAATCATAGTTTTTTTGAATCAAAGTAAGTAAATCTCCAATAGGTTTTCCGCCTTCAACTCGATTCCAAGAAGTGTCAATTCCGTCAAAAATATTTGTTTTGTCTTTTTGTTGTTCTCCTTTCAAGAATTCTAGATACTCGTCTTCATCACCACGAGTTCCTGTACTACCAAATCCTTGCGATTGATGGCGACTTCTACTCAAAGCAGCAATTTCTTGATTTGATTTTCCTAGAGAAGGAAAATAAACACCTGTATTTATGGATATTAAATTAGATTTATTAGCAGCTTCAAACTTTTCATTGCTTCCATAAAACCACCACGAAGTGTTGAAGAAAACTCGTTTTGGTTGCCAAGTTTGAACTAATTTTAATTGATTGGGATAAAAATTGGCATCATTTACTTTATCAAAAGCTTCAAGACTTAACATTGCAGATGAAGTATGATGTCCGTGAGTTGTACCAGGAGAACGAGCATCAAAACGGTTGATGATAACATCAGGTTGAAATTTCCTAATAATGTAAACAACATCACTCAATACTTCGTCTTTATTCCAGATTTGTAAAGTTTCGTCTGGATTTTTTGAATAACCAAAATCATTTGCACGAGAAAAAAATTGTTCTCCGCCATCTATTTTTCTAGCTTCTATAAGTTCTTGAGTACGAATTACGCCAAGTAGTTCGCGCAATTCTGGACCAATAAGATTTTGTCCGCCATCGCCACGAGTTAAAGATAAGTAACCTGTTCTAGCCTTTTTTTCATTAGACAAGTACGAAATCAATCGTGTATTTTCGTCGTCTGGATGTGCAGCGATATACAAAACAGAACCCAAAAAATTTAATTTCTGAATTTGATTATATATTTCAACAGCATTAGGTTTTGGCGGTTGTTGGGCTTGAAGAAATTGAAATGTTAAAAGTACAACTATAAGTTGAAACACATAAAGCTTTTGCATAGTTTGATTGATTTGCAATAGCTTCAAATGTAGTAATTAAATAAAAATATCTATTTTAATTTAAATGATTTTAACATTTGTCTGATTTCGATTCCGAAAATTATAATTATAAGTGCTGTCATATTATTCTGAGGCGTATTGTTTTCTAATTCTTTCGTTGGTTACATAAGGATATTCTTTCTTATGTTTTGGTAAAAACTGTATGACAAAATCATCGTCATAATCGTTTATAATTACATTGGTTTTATTATAAATTGAATATCCCATACAGCCATTAGGTATGTATTCGGATATTTGCCATTCTCCATTTTTTCTTAAAAAAAATATTTTCTTTTGAGTATCATAATACGCTTGAAGATTGGGATAGTAATAATATCGCAATCTACAATTTGTAGATGGGTCAAAATTTGGTATAGGTTCTATCGGTCGTTCATCTATTTGTTCTTTTGTTTGTGCAAATGTTGAATTGATAGTAAATAAGAAAACCGCACTGATAATAAAATTAAATCCTTTCATAATTTCTGATTTTTTAAATTTTCTAAAACATTTATTATTCTAGTTTTTAAAAAAGACATTTTTTGTTTATATGGTTTATAATTTTGATGTAAAAGTATTTAATTATTTTAAAAATAATCGACTAATGGCATTAAATAATCGATTAAATACATAAAATTGTAATATATATATTTAAAATCTTACAAAATTATAAAATTTAAATTAGGATTTTTTTAATTTTAAAA
>JAYTVI010000098.1:0-20443 GCA_043744095.1 Flavobacterium sp. | reverse complement strand
GTATTTGTGTACGGTTTTGATTCAGAATCCTAATTTTTTGATTCTGGATGAACCTACGAACGACCTTGATATTGTAACTTTAAATGTACTCGAGAGTTTCCTTTTAGATTATCCCGGTTGTTTGCTGGTAGTATCACACGATCGTTACTTTATGGATAAAATTGTAGACCATTTATTCGTGTTTCGTGGCGAAGGTGAAATTGAAGATTTTCCCGGGAATTACTCTGATTTTAGAGCCTATGAAGACAGCGCAGATGTGGCACAAAAGGAAGACAACAAAGCCGAAAAGAAAGATTGGAAACAACAGAATAATACTTCGGGTTTGTCATTTAATGAGCAAAAAGAATTTCAGAAAATCGAGCGTGAAATCAAGGATTTGGAATACGAGAAAAAGCAAATCGAACAATTGTTTTCCGATGGTAAAGTTGCTGATGATATGATTGAGAAAAAGGCGAATGAATTGCAAAGTATCATTACTAAAATAGAAGAAAAAGAAGAACGTTGGTTTGACTTATCGGCGAAAATTGAAAGCTGAAAAATGGCTCGCAAAAACGCAAAGGCGCAAAGAAATAAGCCTATGAATTTATAACCTTTAAGGCTCTACGTCTTTGCGAAAAAAAAACAAAACACGAATTTCACGAATTATCACGAATTATTTTTATTTGTTTTTCATTGGTGTAAATTCGTGATATTCGTGTTAGAAAAAATGCTGCATCAAATAAAATCATATCTCAAATTCCTTTGGAATTCCACCAACCAACATGGTGTGCATTCACCTTTTGTGTTTGCATTGGTGACGCAATGTTTTTATAATAAGAAGACATATCCCGAATATTTGGTTTTAGAAAACTACAGAAACGCATTACTCGAAAACAAAAATACGATTGAAGTTACTGATTTTGGTGCGGGTTCGCGCATATTCAGAAGCAACACAAGAGCCATCAATCAAATTGCAAAAAACGCTGGAATCACAAAAAAAAGAGCCCAACTTTTATTTCGAATTACAAAGTATTTTCAGCCGACAACCATTTTAGAAATTGGCACATCATTAGGATTGGCAACAGCAGCACTTTCATCAGGAAATCCAAAAGCAAAAATCACAACGCTCGAAGGTTGCCCTAAAACAGCAAGAATCGCGAAAGAACAATTTGAGAAATTCAATTTCAAAAACATCGATGTTGTTATAAATGAATTCACTTCTTACCTACAAACCTACACCCTGCACCCTGCAACTTTTACCCTAATCTACTTCGACGGCAACCATTCCAAACAAGCCACTTTAGCCTATTTCGAACTTTTATTACCAACAATCACCAACAAAACCCTATGGATATTCGATGACATTCATTGGTCAGCAGACATGCAAGAAGCCTGGCAAATCATAAAACAACACCCGAAAGTGACCGTAACTATAGACACTTTTCAATGGGGATTGGTGTTCTTCAGAACCGAACAAGAAAAAGAACATTTTACGATTCGAATCTAAAATCCTGTAACAATTTCAAGAACTGATTCACTAATGACTAACTTGAAAACAAATTGCTTATTTTTAAATTCGCAATTCGTAATTTTTAATTCGTAATTCGTAATTTCCAATGGCAGATCCATTAATCAAAATAACCAACATCAAACGCGATTTTATACTCGGAAACGAAACCGTTTATGTGCTCAAAGGCATCGATCTAGAAATCCACAAAGGCGAATATGTTGCGCTCATGGGCCCATCAGGTTCCGGAAAATCAACACTCATGAATTTGTTAGGTTGCCTCGACACACCAACTTCCGGAACCTATATTCTCAACGGAAAAGACGTCAGCCAAATGCATGATGATGAACTCGCGGATATCCGCAACAAAGAAATCGGTTTTGTGTTTCAAACGTTCAATCTTTTACCCAGAACTTCCGCACTTGATAATGTCGCACTGCCAATGGTTTATGCCGGACATTCGAAATCTGAGCGTAATATTCGCGCTACCGAAGTGCTCACGCAAGTCAATCTCGCAGACCGCATGGATCACCAACCCAATCAGCTTTCGGGTGGTCAACGTCAACGTGTTGCGATTGCCAGAGCGATGGTCAACAAGCCGTCGATTATTCTAGCTGACGAACCAACTGGTAATCTTGATAGTAAAACATCAATCGAAATCATGAAGCTTTTCGGCGACATTCACGCCAACGGAAACACCGTGATTTTGGTTACGCACGAAGAAGAAATCGCCGCTTATGCACACCGTGTGATTCGTTTGCGCGACGGAATTATCGAAAGCGATACTACTAAATAATTTTTTAGGAGCTATTTCCCGCTATCCACTCCCAATCTTTTATGCCGAACACCGGCACAAAAGGATTTCCGATACTATCAGGGCTATGCATCCGATTTCAATTTAACTTATCATAATATAATCCTTTACTTTCTCGCCAAGACCCAGAGCCGCAAAATTTAAGTATAAATCGAGGCGACTTTGCAAGCCATAAAACAGTTTGGCAATAGTTTCTTTTATCTTTGTGCCTTAGCGCCTTTGTAGCAAAAAATTTATTCCAAAATGAACATAGCCTTACTCACCTGCGAAAGACTTCCCAACTTAACAACTGAAGACCAACTACTAATTCCCGAATTAGCGAAACACAACATTCAAGCAAAAGCCATAATCTGGAGCGATAAAACCATCAACTGGAGCGATTTCGATTACCTAATTTTTCGCAACACTTGGGATTATTATGAAAAAGAAGCCGAATTTAATGATTGGTTAAGTCACATCGAAAAACTAGGAATCAAAACCTTAAATGCGCTCGAAATCATCAAACAAAACAAGCATAAATTCTATTTAAGAGATTTTCAGAAGCTAGGCATTACGATGCTTCCAACGGTTTTCATCGAAAAAACAAACGCTTTAAATCTCAAAAACATCATTCCTCAATATTGGGAAAAAGCAGTAATTAAACCAGCATTTTCCGCAGGTTCGTATCTAACCGAAGTTTTTGATGTTGCTGATATTCATATAATAAACCAACAATACCTAGCAATCGCAGAAGAAAAAGAATTATTGTTACAGGAATTTATGCCACAAATACAAACCGAAGGCGAAACCTCTTTTATCTTTTTCAACAAACAATTCTCACACAGCGTCAACAAGAAGCCAGCGCAAGGCGACTTTAGAATTCAAGTGCAATTTGGCGGTCAATATACGGCGTTCGAGCCAAGTTCGGATTTAATTCAGCAAGCGCAAAAAATCGTCAATACATTTCCAAATGAATTATTATACGCAAGAGTTGACGGCATTATCATCAACAACCAACTTCAACTCATGGAAATAGAATGTATCGAACCTGATTTATATTTCAATTACAGCGAAGGCGCCCTTGAAAGATTTGTTAAAACAATTCTCGAACTAATCTCTTAAACTTGCTAACTTAGCGACTTAAAACTCACTAATTCTAAAATGAAAGTATATACCAAAACCGGCGACCAAGGGACTACAGCATTATTTGGAGGAACGCGCGTCTCAAAAGACCATATACGCATCGAAAGCTATGGTACCGTTGATGAACTCAATTCTTACATCGGGCTCATTCGAGATCAGGAAATGAATCAACATTATAAAAATATCCTGATTGAAATTCAAGATCGCTTATTCACAGTCGGAGCTATTTTAGCAACACCACCAGAAAAAGAAGTGTTAAAAAACGGAGAATTACGATTGCAAAAATTAGGCATTCTAGAAAGTGATATCGAATTACTTGAAAACGAAATCGACGCTATGGAAGAGAGCTTACCACCCATGACACATTTTGTATTGCCAGGCGGACATACCACGGTGTCATATTGTCACATAGCACGCTGCGTATGCCGCAGAGCAGAGCGTCTATCAGTACATTTGAGTCACACTGAACCTATCGCACCAATCGCAATAAAATATATGAACCGCCTTTCTGACTACCTTTTTGTGCTGGCACGGAAGTTGTCTTTTGATTTACAAGCTGAGGAAGTGAAATGGATTCCACGAAAATAAGTCGCAGTTTGCAGTCGCAGTAAAACAACTGAAAACTGAGACTGCGACTGTAAAATAAAAAACACGTTCTTAACTTTTTTAAAATAAATCGATTTTTACTTGACTATTTCAGTAAAAAAATTATTTTTGCACAAACTAAAAATCGAAAGAAGATGTATTGGACATTAGAATTAGCATCCTATTTAAGCGATGCACCGTGGCCTGCAACCAAAGATGAACTTATAGACTACGCCATTAGAGCAGGCGCTCCGTTAGAGGTAGTTGAAAATCTACAATCTATAGAAGACGAAGGAGAAATATACGAATCAATGGAAGAAATTTGGCCAGATTATCCAACCGACGAAGATTATCTTTGGAACGAGGATGAATATTAAAAAATAATAAAATGAAAGTCTCAAACGAGGCTTTTTTTTTATTTAAATTTGCACATTTTATAAATTAAGAAATTATATAACCATTATGAGTTTCATAAATAGCGTACTAAAAGTTTTTGTAGGTGATAAATCTCAAAAAGATGTCAAAGCACTACAAGGAACAATATCAAAAATAAAAACTTTCGAAAGTAATTTGGCAAGTTTATCTCACGATGAATTGAGAGCCAAAACCACTTTTTTTAAAGATAAAATCAAACAAGCTCGTGCAGAAAAAGATGCTAAAATTGAATCTTTACTAAAAGATGCTGAAACTATTGAAGATATTGACAAAAGAGAAGATATCTATACTTCAATCGATGCTTTAGAAAAAGAAGCCTATGATATCTCCGAAAAAACATTAAACGAAATTCTTCCAGAAGCCTTTGCAGTGGTTAAAGAAACTGCAAAACGCTTTAAAGAAAACACCCAACTTGTTGTTACGGCAACACCAAAAGACAGAGAACTATCTGCTACAAAATCATACATCAATATTGTTGGTGATACTGCGGTTTGGGCAAACTCTTGGAATGCAGCTGGAAAAGAAATTACATGGGATATGATTCACTATGATGTGCAATTAATTGGCGGAATTGTATTGCATTCTGGTAAAATTGCCGAAATGCAAACAGGTGAAGGAAAAACTTTAGTTGCTACTCTTCCACTCTATTTAAATGCCTTGACAGGAAATGGTGTACACCTTGTTACTGTAAACGATTATTTGGCAAAACGTGATAGTACTTGGAAAGCACCTCTTTTTGAGTTTCACGGTCTTACAGTAGAATGTATTGATAATTATCAACCCAATTCTGAAGATAGAAAAAAAGCCTATGATGCTGATATTACCTATGGTACCAATAACGAATTTGGTTTTGATTACCTAAGAGATAATATGGCACATTCGCCAGAAGATTTGGTACAACGCAAACACAATTATGCAATTGTTGATGAAGTCGATTCTGTATTAATAGATGATGCAAGAACACCATTAATTATTTCTGGTCCAGTACCTCAAGGTGATCGACACGAATTTAATGAATTAAAACCTAAAATTGACAATCTAGTTAGTCTTCAGCGCCAATTGGCAAACGGATTCTTAACCGATGCTAAACGATTAATCAAAGAAGGAAATACAAAAGATGGAGGTTTTAGTTTACTTAGAGCTTATAGAGCATTGCCTAAAAACAAAGCATTAATCAAGTTTTTGAGTGAAGAAGGAATAAAACAGTTGCTTCAAAAAACCGAAAATCAATATATGCAAGACAACAATCGTGACATGCACTTAGTTGATGAGGCTTTGTATTTTGTAATTGAAGAAAAAAACAATCAAGTTGAATTGTCAGACAACGGAATAAAATTTCTTTCTACAGATACTGATGGTCAATTTTTTGTGCTTCCAGATATTGGTTCAGAAATTGCAAGAATAGAAAAATTAGGATTAGGAAAAGATCAAGAAGCCGAAGAAAAAGAAAAATTGTTTCAAGATTTCTCAATCAAAAGCGAACGTATACATACTTTGACCCAATTATTAAAAGCTTATACTCTTTTTGAAAAAGATGTAGAATACGTAATCATGGACAATAAAATTATGATTGTCGATGAGCAAACTGGTCGTATAATGGATGGTCGTCGATATTCTGATGGTTTGCACCAAGCTATTGAAGCCAAAGAAAATGTAAAAATTGAAGCTGCAACCCAAACTTTTGCAACTGTAACACTTCAAAATTATTTCAGAATGTACAGCAAATTGGGCGGTATGACTGGAACTGCTGTTACAGAAGCTGGAGAACTTTGGGAAATTTATAAATTGGATGTTGTAGAAATTCCAACAAACAGACCAATGTCTAGAAGAGACAAAGAAGATTTTATTTATAAAACTACTAGAGAAAAATTTAATGCTGTAATCGAAGATGTAACTCAATTATCAAATGCTGGACGTCCTGTTTTGATAGGTACAACATCTGTAGAGATTTCAGAATTATTAAGTCGAATGCTAAAAATGCGTGGTGTAACTCACAACGTATTGAATGCAAAAATGCACAAACAAGAAGCACAAATTGTTGAAGAAGCAGGAAAAGCAGGTGTTGTTACAATAGCAACCAATATGGCTGGTCGTGGAACAGATATTAAATTAACCCCAGAAGTAAAAGCAGCTGGAGGTTTAGCAATTGTAGGTACAGAAAGACATGACTCTCGTCGTGTAGACAGACAGTTACGTGGTCGTGCTGGTCGTCAAGGTGATCCTGGAAGTTCTCAATTTTATGTTTCGCTAGAAGATAACTTAATGCGCCTTTTTGGTTCAGAAAGAGTTGCAAAAGTAATGGATAGAATGGGATTAAAAGAAGGTGAAGTAATTCAACATTCTATGATGACCAAATCTATTGAGCGTGCTCAGAAGAAAGTAGAAGAAAACAATTTTGGTGTTCGTAAACGTTTGTTAGAATATGATGATGTTATGAATGCACAACGTGAAGTTGTTTACAAACGTCGTCGTCACGCATTGCACGGAGAACGATTGAAAGTAGACATCGCAAATATGATGTATGATACTTGTGAAGTAATTGTAGATAGCAACAAACAAACAAATGATTTTAAAAATTTTGAATTTGAATTAATTCGATATTTTTCAATCACTTCTCCAGTTACTATTGCTGAATTCGAAAAAATGTCAACTGTAGAACTTACCGGAAGAGTATACAAAGCAACATTAGAATTCTACACCGAAAAAACCGAACGTTCTGCAAGAGAAGCATTTCCTATTATTAAGAATGTTTTCGAAGACAAAAATAATCAATTTGAACGAATTGTAGTTCCGTTTACTGATGGTATCAAAACGCTAAATGTAGTAACCGATTTGAAAAAAGCCTATGATACCAATGGAAAACAACTGGTAGCAGATTTCGAAAAAAATATTACATTAGCAATTGTTGATGAAGCTTGGAAAAAACATTTACGCAAAATGGACGAGTTGAAACAATCTGTTCAATTGGCGGTTCACGAACAAAAAGACCCATTGCTAATCTATAAATTTGAAGCTTTTAACTTATTTAGAAGTATGCTAGATGGTGTAAACAAAGAAGTTATTTCGTTTTTGTTTAAAGGCGATTTACCACAGCAAACTGCACCAACTATACAAGAAGCAAAAGAAATTCGTCAGAAAGAGGATTATACAACAAGTAAAGACGAAATACCAAATAATGACACGCTTGCTGCCGAAAACCGCGAAGTAGGACAAACACAACAACGTCAAGTTACAGAGACAATTGTGCGTGACCAACCCAAAATAAACAGAAACGATACTGTGACCATAAAACACATTATGAGTGGCAAGACAGAAGAAATGAAATATAAAAAAGCAGAAAGTTTATTAAATTCTGGTGAATGGGTTTTGGTTTCATAAATTATTTTTTATTTGAAATTAAACTTAGAAAACTATTCTAAATAATATATCCCTAATTGTGAGAGCAGTTAGGGATTTTTTATATATTTGAATGTTATAATTCATATCAAATGAAACAAAAAATACTATCTCTACTACTCTTCATATCAATTACAACTTGTTTTTCTCAAACTTTAGACAACCTAAAAAAAGAAACAAAAAAAGTATATGACGCCAATTATCTTATGGAGTTTGAAGCTGTTGTAGCACAATCGTACCCCAAAATAATTGAAACTATTGGTCATAATAAAATGATTGAACTTCTAGATTTAGATTATCAAAACGACGATTTCCGTTACCGATTGCAACTTGTAAATCCTATTTTTATTTATTCTGATATAAAAATAATAGAAGACAAGCATTATTGTGTTGTTTCTTATAAAAATCCTGTTCGCATTTTTTATGAAAAAAAACTTAGTTTAAATGAGGGTCAAAAAAAAGCTGCTCAAATTAAAGACCAGACTCAAGCTACTCAAGTAACTTTTGAGCCCAAAAGAAATAGTTTTAATGTGAGACGAAATTCAAAATTTATAGCCATTGCAGATGCTTCAACAAAAATGGAATGGAAATTTTTTAATTTAGATGATGTCAATCAAAAAAAAGTTTTTGATACCTTTTGTTCAAAAAGTCTAAAAAAAGAATTGGGACTTTAAAGAAATTATTTTACATTTACTTTACTAAATTTTGAAAACTAACTTCTAAAAAATTATACAATGGCAAAAAGTCAAGACGCAAAAAAGAATGTAAAAAAAGAACCTCTTAAAACTGCCAAAGAAAAACAAGCAGAAAAAAGAGATAAAAAAAACAATCCTAAAAGAGATTAAAAAAAGCGCCAAATTGGCGCTTTTATTATAAAATATCTGGGAAAATTTTTCCTGGATTTAATATTCCGTTAGGATCAAAAACATATTTTATTCGTTCCATCAATTCTAAATGTGTTTTTGAAAAAGCAATATTCATATAGTTTTTTTGTACAAAACCAATGCCGTGTTCGCCAGACAAAGTTCCCTTTAGAGCAACTGTAAGCTCAAATATTTCTCTAATTCCTTTTGTTACTTCTGTATTCCAATTCTCTTCAGACATGGTGCCTTTTATAATATTTACGTGCAAGTTTCCATCTCCTGCGTGACCGTAACAAACCGATTTAAATCCGTATTTATTTCCAATTTCTTTAATTCCTAAGAGCAGTTTTGGCAATTCATAACGTGGCACAACGGTATCTTCTTCTTTGTATATTGAATTTGCTTTTACCGCTTCGGCAACAGAACGACGCAGTTTCCAAAGTGCATTTTTCTGATCTTCGGTATCTGCAAACAATATTTCGTCAATTTCAAATTGCTCCACAACATTCATAATTTTTTCGGCTTCAAGCATCAAAATTTCAGGATAATTCCCATCAACTTCTATCAACAAATGTGCTTGTGTTTTTTCATTTACATTTACATTTATATCATTATTAAATTTTAAAGTCCAATCGATAGCATCACGTTCCATAAACTCTAAAGCACTTGGTATAATTCCTGCTCTAAATATAGCAGAAACAGCTTCACAAGCTTCGTTGGCATTATAAAAAGGCACCAACATTAGAACATTATGATTAACTTTTGGCAGTAATTTCAGTACAATTTTGGTGATAATACCTAAAGTTCCTTCGCTACCAACCATCAATTGAGTAAGATTGTATCCTGTAGCGTTTTTTAAAGTATTGGCACCTGTCCAGATAATCTCTCCGCTAGGCAAAACAACTTCTAAATTTATAACATAATCTTTGGTAACACCATATTTTACAGCTCTTGCGCCACCAGAATTTTCGGCTACATTTCCGCCAATCCAGCAACTTCCTTGACTGCTTGGGTCTGGAGGATAAAACAGTCCTTTTTCGGCAACAGCTTCTCTCAAAACTTGTGTTATCACAGCAGGCTCAACAATAACTTGAAGGTTTTGCAAATCGATATCAATAATTTTATTAAATCTTTCCATCGATAGTCCAATACCTTGATATAGTGACAATGCACCACCACTTAATCCTGTTCTTGCTCCAATTGGTGTAACTGGAATTTTATATTCATTTGCAATTTTTAATATTGCTGCAATCTCATTTGAATTGCCTGGTTTAAGTACTATACTTGGAGGAAAAACAAAATCTTCAGTTTCATCGTGACCATAATGGTTTCGGGTTTCTAGGTCAGTAAAAATATTAGAATCGCCTAAAACAGCAATAAGTTTGGAATGTATTTCTGTAGTAATTTGCATTTTAAAATTTATTGAGCTGTAAAAGTAAAAAAAACAGATTATAGTTTAGATAAATGACTACAGAAATCTAATATAAAGTATTAATAATTACTATTTTATTTCTTAATAAAAAACTTAAAACTTTATTTATTGAAGTTGTCTTTATAAACAATATTTTATTATTTTTCGTCCAAAATATTTTAACTATTAATTAACTGTTGATAGCTTTTTATTAATGCCTTTTTATGATCATTAATTTGAATTGTATTTTATATTTTCCAGTTTTCTCAATTTTAAGGTTAAAAACTTTAACAACACAGTTTATATTTAATACTCCAAAACTTTTTACTTTAATAAAATTAGATTCAATCAACTTTTCTAGATGGTGGTTTATCTTAAGTGTCTTTATTTTTTCTTCATTACTTATTTATATTATTTATAGAATCACAAAAAAATACAATTCTGAGTTTGTAAAAAGTTATTCTGTAACTGAAAACAATATTGAACAATTTCGGCTTTATCTAATCTATTTCGGAATACAATTACCTCTTATTGAGTTTATTGCAGAATTATATCAAGTGAGGTTAGTGTATGCAATAAACTTTAATTTAATGATTGGTTGTATATTTATTATACTATATTTTTTGACAATAAAACCTACATTTTTAAGAGATTTATTGCCGAAAATATTTTTTGTTTTTTTTATCGGATATTTTATTTTCAAACTCTATTATATTGCTCAAAACCCTAATCAATACATTTATATAGTTGAGTTAGTAATTCTAATTTTCTTTTCTTTCAATCTTTTCAAAAAAATTATACAGTATTGGGTTTTTATAACTAGTGTATTATTGGTTTTGTATTTTTATTATGTTCAAAATATAATTACAATAGAATTATTAGTTGTTTTATTTAATGCAGTTACAACTATTTCATTAATAAATTACGCAAGACATTTATCATTTTTAAATACAAATGACAAATACCATTTTACAAATGAAATTGTGAACAAAGGTAATATGTTGACAATTGCAACCAATAAAAAAGGGGAATTATCATTCTGTAGCGACAGTATTAGTGAGATTTTGGGCTATAATGCAAAGGAAGTATTAGGAATGGGGTTTTGGGAACTTACAGAAGATCCAGAATTTATAGGTAAAGATTATCACCAAGAATATATAGACAATAGACTTCATACTAGAAAACTAAAATGCAAAAATGGTGACTATAAATTCATTCAATGGAAAGATAAAAAATTCTCAGAATATTTAATTATTGGAATTGGTCAAGATGTAACTGAGCAAATTATAGCTGAAAATCAATATAAAAATCTAATTGAGACTGCTACCGATATGATTTTTGAATTAGATGATAATGGTCATTTTCAGTACATAAACACTTATACATCTCAATTACTAGGCTATTCTATTGACGAAATTAAAAGTAAGCATTTTAATGAATTCATTAGAAATGATTATAAAAAAACAGTGATTGATTTTTATAAAACAATAGATGACTCAGTTGTAAATTTCCAAACCTTAATATTTCCTATTGTAAATTTCAAAAAAGAAACAATATGGATTTCGCAAAGAGTTTCAATAAAAAGAACCGATTCAAATAAAATTATTGGTTTTTCAGTAATTGCTCGTGATATAACCGAATTGAAAACGAATGAAATCAAAAATCAAAAAAGAGAAGAAAAAATAAAAAAATATAATGAAAAACTAAAAAAATTAACAGCAAAAAGTAATGTTTTAGTTGAAGATTTTGATGAAATTTTGAAAAATATTTTAAAAAAATCATCCCAGATAATTGATGTCAATAGAGTAAGTTTTTGGGAATACTCACCTAATAAATTAATTTGCAAAAACCTATATGAGTTAAATAATGACCGTTTTGAAAAAAACTTTGTGTTAGATGAGAAACTATATCCTAAGTATTTTAAAGCACTCGAAAAAGACAATCAGATTATAGCGGTTGATATTTCAAAAAACCAAGAAACCATTGAGCTGTGTCATGAATATGGAACCAAAAATAACATAAAATCACTATTAGACACTCCTATTTATATTAATGGCAAACTTTACGGAATAGTTTGTTTTGAATCAAACATTGATTATAGAGATTGGGATAATGAAGATATTAGTTTTTCACGTTCTATTTCAGATTTAATTGCACTTACAATTGAATCTAATATGCGCCTTGAAGCTGAGAAAAACTTAGCTTATAAAAGTGAAATATTAACTGTTATTACTAAAAACACTGAGAAATTTTTGTTGAATAAAAATGAAGACGAAATTTTTAAAGGCATCTTAAACGAAATTGCAAAAGTCATAAAAGTAGACAACCTTTCTTATTTTGAAAAAGATAAATCCCAAAATTCTTTTAATCAAAAATACCGTTGGTTAGCAACAACAAACAATTTTGCAAAACCTTATGAACAATTACAAAATTTATCTGCTAATCAGTTTACTTTTTTAATCGAAAAATCTTTACATAATCAATCATATCATAATATCGTTAAAAAAATTGAAGATACTGATTCTAGGATATTTCTAGAATCATTACAAATAAAGTCTATCCTTTTTCTACCAATTATAGTAAAAGAAAAAGTATATGGGTTTTTAGTTTTTGATGATTCAACCAAAGAAAGAGTTTGGAGTGCAGATGAGATTACTATTTTAAGAACATTGGCTAAAAATATTGCCTCAGCTATAGAACGCAATATAAATGAATCAATCATTCAAGAAAGTGAAGAAAAATTCAGATTGTTGGCCGATAATATTCCAGGAACTATATATTTGTCTAATAACGATGATAATTTTTCGAAAGTGTATTTAAATAATAACATCGAAAAATTAACTGGATATTTAAAAACAGATTTTCTTGAAAACAATTTATCCTATTATTCATTAATTCACCCAGATGATAAAATACAATATGATACTGATTTTATAAATTGTCTAACTAATAAAAAACCTTTCCACCTCACCTATAGAATTCATAAAAAAAATAAAGAAATTGCTTGGGTTGAAGAATTTGGTGATGCCGTTTATAATAATAATACAATTAATTATATTGAAGGTATATTGCTAGATATTACTGACAAAAAAATTGCTGAAGAAAAATTGACTTATAAAAGTGAATTACTTTCGGCAATGTCATCCTGTACAGAAAAGTTCTTGAAGATAAAAGACACAATAGATATTTTTAAAGACACCTTCCCTATTATTGGAAAAGTAACAAATGCTGACCATCTTTATTTTTACGAATACAACCAAACAACAAACTTATTTAGACAAAAATACAAATGGGGAAAAGAAAATATTGAACTTCAAATAACTCCTTTACGTTATTTTACAAAAGATGATTTTTTCGAAATTTTAGATGATATTAAGTACAGAAAACCTTTTAATACTTTTACCAAAAATCTCGGGAATACTGTACTTGGGAATTTACTAGTAGCAAACTTTATAAAATCAATATTAATTTTCCCTTTATACATAAAAGAAGAACTAATTGGTTTTATTGGATTAGACGATTGCCAAATAGAACGAGAATGGACAGATGATGAAATCAATATTTTATACACACTTTCTAGTAATATTGCCGCAACTTTAGAACGTATCTTTAATCAAAGAACAATCTATGAAAGTGAACAAAAATTCAGATTAATAGCAAATAATATTCCAGGAACAGTATACCTTTCAAAATTTGATGAAACTTCATCAAAAGTATATTTGAGCGATAAAATTGAGATATTAACAGGATATTCTAAAACCGAATTTATAGATCATAATCTTTCATTTCTTTCCTTAATTCATCCAGAAGAAAGAGATATTATTGTCAAACAACAAAAGAAAGATTTAAAAAACGGAAAATTAATTCATTCTACTTATAGAATTAAAAAAAAATCAGGCGATTATATTTGGATAGAAGAATTTGGGGAAGCTGTACTTAAAGAAAATAAAATCGAATACATTGGCGGTCTATATTTTGATATTACCAATCAAAAAGAGTCAGAAGACGCTATAAAAGCAAAAGAATATGCAGAGTCTGCAAACAAAGCAAAATCTGAATTCTTAGCCAATATGAGTCACGAAATAAGAACTCCGTTAAATGGTATTATTGGTTTCACAGATTTATTAATGAATACAAAATTAGAAGATATTCAAAAAAAATATATGATAACTGTAAATCAATCAGCTCATTTATTGATGGAAGTTATAAGTAATATTCTCGATTTTTCTAAAATAGAATCCGGAAAATTAGAATTAGATATTGAAAAATGCAATATTATAGAACTAGCGCATCAAGTAAAAGAACTCATACAATATGAATCAAATTTTAAACAGTTAAACCTTCTACTTACTATTGATAATAAAGTTCCCAAGTATATTTTGGGCGATTATATTCGTATCAAACAAATTTTGATTAATTTGTTGAGTAATGCACTCAAATTTACAGAAAAAGGAAGCATCGAGATTAGCATTACTACTTTAAAAAAGAATAGTAAAAATGCCTTTTTAAAATTATCAGTAAAAGATACAGGAATTGGAATAAAAACTAATAATCAAGAAAAAATATTTGATGCTTTCTCTCAAGAAGATAGCTCTACTACCAAAAAATTTGGAGGTACAGGTTTAGGACTATCTATTTCTAATCAACTATTAGAATTAATGAATAGTCGTTTGCAACTTAAAAGTGATTATGGCAAAGGAAGCGAATTTTTCTTCGAAATTGAATTTGAATTAGTTCAAGAAATAGAAAATTTTACCATTTTACCAGCAATTGAAAAACCTATTTATTCATCTAATATTGATTTTAAATTTCACAAACTCAATATTCTTGTTGCAGAAGACAACAAAATTAATATGCTTTTAGCAAAAACACTTATAAAACAAATTGTTCCCAACTGCACTATTGTTGAAGCTGTTGACGGTATTGAAGCTGTAGAAAAATTTAAAGAAATGAATTTTGATATTATTTTTATGGATGTACAAATGCCAAATATGAATGGTTATCAAGCAACTCAAAAAATAAGAACATTACAAAAAAATCATATTCCTATTATTGCTTTAACCGCTGGTACAGTTATTGGTGAGAGAGAAAAATGTTTAGAATTTGGTATGGATGATTACGCCTCAAAACCAATTGTAAAAAACACACTAGAGCAAATAATTTCTAATTGGGTAAAAATTTAAACACAAAAAAATTAACTTTGCTTTATAACAAGATATAAATTAATAACAAAATAAATATAAAAACATGAAATGGATTGGTAGAAGACAAAGCGATAATATGGAAGATCGTAGAGGTGTATCTGGTGGAAAAGTAGCACTTGGTGGAGGATTGATAGGAATTGTAATTTTACTTTTAAATGTTTTTGGAGGTCAAAACGCACAACAACTTACTCCTATTTTAGAACAAATGCAACAAGGACAAGGACAACAAACCGAACAATCAACACAAGAATTAACTCTAGAAGACAAACAAATGGGAGAATTCGTTGGAACTGTTCTTGCTGATACCGAAGATATTTGGACAAAAATTTTCCAAGAAAACGGAATGACTTATGAAGATCCAAAAATGGTTTTATTCACAAGTAATGTAGAAACTGCTTGTGGTTCTGCAACTGCAGCATCAGGACCTTTTTATTGTCCTGGTGACAAAAAAGTTTATATGGATTTAGCTTTCTTTGAGGAACTTAAATCCCGTTTCGGAGCAGAAGGTGGTGATTTTGCAACTGCTTATGTTATTGCTCACGAGGTTGGTCATCATGTTCAAACTTTAATGGGAACATCTGCAAAAGTTAGACAATTACAACAAGGTATGTCTGAAGCTGAAGCCAATAAACTTTCGGTTTGTTTAGAACTTCAAGCCGATTTTTATGCCGGTTTATGGACACATTATAACCAACAAATGAACAAAGTTCTTGAACCTGGAGATATTGAAGAAGCATTAAGCGCTGCAAATGCTGTAGGCGACGACGCAATTCAAAGCAAAATGCAAGGTCATGTTGTTCCTGACAGTTTTACTCACGGAAGTTCAGAACAACGTATGTATTGGTTTAATAAAGGATATAAATCTGGAGATATTAAACAAGGGGATACCTTTGCAGAATTAAACTAAAAATAGAATTCAATATAAAAAAGAAGAGATGCGTTTTTGCATCTTTCTTTTTTTATTCCTCTTCGTCTGACATATTTGTTTTAGAGTAGCCACGCCATTTTTCTATTAATTCCTTCATATCTTCAGGTAATTCAGTATCAAAACGCATCATTTCTCCAGTTGTTGGATGCACAAATCCAAGAGTTTTTGCGTGTAATGCTTGTCTTGGCAATATTTTGAAACAATTGTCTATAAACTGTTTGTATTTGGTAAAAGTGGTTCCTTTTAAAATTAAATCTCCACCATAACGAGCATCATTAAAAAGCGGATGACCTATATGTTTCATATGAACTCTAATTTGGTGTGTTCTGCCAGTTTCTAGAATACAAGAAACCATAGTAACATATCCAAATCTTTCTAAAACTTTATAATGTGTTACGGCAGGTTTTCCTATTTCTGGATCAGAAAAAACAGCCATTTGCATTCTATCTTTTACATGTCGAGCAATGTTGCCTTCAATTGTACCTTCATCTTCTTTTACATTTCCCCAAACAATGGCAATATATTCTCTTTCTGATGTTTTGGCTTCAAATTGTTTTGCCAAATGTGTCATTGCTGCTTCCGTTTTTGCAATGACCAAAAGTCCAGAAGTATCCTTATCAATACGATGTACCAAACCTGGACGCTCACTACTATTCATCGGAAGATTTTCAAAATGATAAGCCAAAGCATTTACTAATGTTCCTGTATAATTTCCGTGACCTGGATGCACAACTAATCCTGGTGGCTTATTTATCAATAGCAAAGCTGCATCTTCATAAACAATATCCAAAGGAATATTTTCTGGGTCAACACGGTTTTCAAATGGTGGATGCGACAACATAATTCGCACTATATCAAGTGGTTTAACTTTATAATTTGATTTTACAGGAAGATCATTTACATAAATATCTCCTGCAGTTGCAGCTTGCTGAATTTTATTTCGGGTTGCATTTGGAATTAAATTCATCAAAAATTTATCAATCCGTAATAGTAATTGCCCTTTCGGAACATCAAATCTAAAATGCTCGTATAATTCGTCTTCTATTTCTAGACTTTCGTTATTCTGCATTGACTGGAGTTTCTGTAACTGGAGGAATACTGTCGGTTTTGGTTTCTTCTTCAAAGCCAACTTTGCCATCACCAAGAACCAAATCTATTTTTGAAGATTTAAAAACTTTATCGCCTGGATTCAATTTCTTACCATTCAATTGCATTTCTAGTACCATATCTTTTCCTAGATATGGTTTGTAGATAATTTTACCTTCTTCCAATCCTAATGATTTGAGTGTAGGAACAGCTTGACGATAGGTTTTCTCAATTAAATTTGGCAATCGCACCGTTTTAAAACCAGATGAATTAATTTTTATATAAATTTTTCTTCCTTCTTTTACTTTAGCACCAGCAATTGGATCTTGCTCAACAACACTATGCTTAGGAAAGTCTTTTTTATAATCTACACTATCCAAAAGCACATATTCTAAATTCAACTCATCTAACTTCTGCTCTACTTGCAATTCGCTCATTTTTTTTAAATCTGGAACCGAAATTTCTTCACCGTGATGCGTTGTGTAGGTAAGCCAATGCATAAACAAATAAGCCAAAACAGCTATTATAGCAATTGCAATTAAAGTTTGTATAAAAAAAATTTTGCTTGTAAGATATTCTCGTAAACCCATAAATATTTATTTGTAGCAAAGATATAAATACTAAAGGTTTTTATGATATTTTTGTATAGAATTTAAATTTTTACCTCAATGAACGTAGCTGTAGTTATGGGCGGATATTCAGATGAATCTGTAATCTCTTTACGAAGTGGTCAACTTATTCTAAATCAAATTGATAAAATAAAACATATCCCTTTTGAAGTACATATTTTGCCCGAACAATGGTATTGTATGATTAAAGACGAAAAATATCCTATTGATAAATCAGATTTTTCATTTTCAATAAACAATAAAAAAACAACTTTTGATGTTGCTATAAATACTGTTCATGGAACTCCAGGTGAAGATGGACATTTGCAAGCTTATTGGGAATTGGTCAATTTGCCTTATACAGGTTGTAATTTTTATCAATCGGCATTGACATTTAACAAAAGAGATACTTTATCGGTACTTTCTAAATTTGATATTCCGAAAGCAAAATCAATTTATGTATCAAATGGTGATTGTATTGATGGAGAAAAAATCGCAAACGAATTAGACCTTCCTTTTTTTGTAAAACCCAATCAATCAGGAAGTTCGCTTGGTGTTTCGATGGTTTCTACATTAGATGATTTTCAGAAAGCATTAGATTTTGCTTTTGCAGAAGACAACGATATTTTGATAGAATCGTATTTAAACGGAAGAGAAGTTTCGGTTGGAGTATTAAAATATCAAGGAGAAACCAAAGTTTTAGGTATAACTGAAATTCTATCTCAAAATAATTTTTTTGATTATGAGGCCAAATATCTGGGGAAATCTGAAGAAATTACTCCTGCAAGAATCTCTATAGAAATAGAAAATAGAGTGATAGAAACTGCCAAGAAAGTCTATGAAGCACTCGGAATGACAGGTTTTTCTAGAAGTGATTTTATTATAATGAATGATATTCCTCATTTTATAGAAATCAATACCAATCCTGGTTTGTCGCCTCAAAGTATATTTCCGCAACAAGCAACTTATGCCAAAGTGGCTTTTTCAGATTTAATAGAAAATGAAATTAATTTGGCTTTATTGAGAAAACCTATTTGGAAAAAATAAGGATAAAAAGTATAGATTGCATCTTACTTAACTAATAATACTATGAAAAAAGCTATATTTCCAGGTTCATTTGACCCAATCACCAATGGGCATTATGATATTATAAAAAGAGGCATTTCGCTATTTGATGAAGTAATTGTTGCAATTGGCATCAATGCCGAAAAAAAATATATGTTTTCGCTTGAAGATAGAAAACGTTTTATAGAAGAAACTTTCAAAGACGAACCAAAAGTGCGTGTGATAAGTTATGTAGGTTTGACAATTGATTTATGCAAAAAAGAAAAAGCAGAATTTATCTTGCGTGGTTTGAGAAATCCAGCTGATTTTGAATTCGAAAAAGCAATTGCTCATACCAACAGAAGATTGTCTAAAATTGAAACTGTGTTTTTATTAACTGCAGCCAAAACTTCATACATTTCTTCCAGTATTGTTCGAGATGTAATCAGAAATGGTGGCGAATATCAAATGCTTGTTCCTGATTCTGTTAGAATTTAAAAATTCAATTAAAAAAAATTACTCTTCTTTTTTGATGATGTTTCTGGCAACTTCTATTTTATATTTTTTGCCTTTCATTTTTTCGTCACGAATATTTTTTAGAAAATCTTTTACTTTAGTTGATTTTACTGCTGCAAACGAAATAAAATCTTTCACTTCTATCAATCCCAAATCACCTTTTTCTAATTTTCCTTTTTGAGAAAAAAATCCAACAATGTCTATTTTGTTTAGTTTGTTCTTTTTTCCACCACTCACATAAATGGTCTGAAATTCTGGTGGTTTTGGCAAAGTAGTAAAGTTATCAACGTTTAAAGTCTTCATTCCGTAATCGATATACTCTAGTTTTTTTTCACTTTCGTGAATAATAATATGTGCTGTTCCTGAAGCTAACATTCTTGCTGTACGTCCATTTCTATGAGTAAACTCGTCAACTTTTGAAGGCAAATGATAATGTATAACGTGTTTCATTTCTGGAATATCTAAACCTCTTGCAGCCAAATCTGTAGTGACCAAATAAGTAACACTTTGGTTTCTAAACTGAATTAAAGCACGTTCTCTCTCGTCTTGATCCATTCCGCCGTGATAATAAGTGGCATAAATCCCTTTTTGGTTTAAAGTATCACTTATGCGTTCTGCAGCATCACGATGATTACAAAAAATTAATGCAGATTGCGATTGTAAAGAACAAATCAAGTGAAACAAACTATTGATTTTATCTTTATCTTTTGAAACAATCATTTTCATATCTAGATTTGAATCTTCTTGTTCTGAAGGAATAAAATCTAATACAGTAGGATTAACAACTCGAGTATATTTTGGAATTTCGATATCTGAAGTAGCAGAAACTAAAATTCGCTTGTTTAGTTTTGAAAGTCTCGAAATGATAAACGACATTTGCTCGTGAAAACCTAATTGCAACGATTTGTCAAATTCATCCAAAACTAGGGTTTTAATACCATCTAC
>JAYTVI010000097.1:0-5435 GCA_043744095.1 Flavobacterium sp. | reverse complement strand
GTTTTTGTCAAATTTAAAGACTATGCTTTTTTTATGCCATTAAATTCAAAAGGGCAAGATGTAATTGTAAACGGGAAAGCATTTGTAAGTATTGAAAGTATAGATGAATTGAAACATTATGCAAAAGATGCAGGAAAATCTCAAGCAGCTATTGATAGTATCATACATCCAGAAACAACCTATTCTTTTATTGCAGATGGCGTTTTAATAAAAAAGTAATGAAACAAGCCTTACTCCTATTATTTATAAGTTTTTGTTTTATTTCTTGTAAAAAAGAATCCGAAAAAGATGGCTGTTCCTCTGAAAGCAATTCAAAAAATTTGAAATTTGAAATGTATGAAATGTCAGAAATGGCTAATTTGATGGAGCAAATGTATGTTGATAATCAACGATTAAAACAGAGAATTCAAAAAGGAGATACAATTGGAGTTTTTCCTAATCATTTTTTGCAAATTCATAATGCAGTGATGACCGATAAAACTGAAAATGATGCATTTTTTAAAGAACAAGCAGCGCAGTTTATCAAAGCTCAAGAACTTATTTACAAGGATCCAAAAAATGCAAAACAACATTTTAATGACGGTGTTAATGCATGTATTAATTGTCACGAAGTAAAATGTAGTGGTCCAATTCCTAGAATTAAAAAACTCTACATCAAATAGTTTTACTTTTTATTATCAATTAATATACCATCTATATGAAAAGAGAAATCATTCAAACTGCTGATGGTTCTACTACAATACATTTACCTGATTGGGACGAAAATTATCATTCAAAACATGGTGCTATTCAAGAAGCGCAACATGTCTTTATCAAAAATGGATTGACTCTTTTTGGAAATAAATCAATTTCGCTTTTAGAAATAGGATTTGGTACAGGATTGAATGCTTTTATAACTTTTCTGGAAGGAAAAAAATTAAATCAGAAAATTGAATATGTCGGAATTGAAGCACATCCAATATCTGAAGGAGAAGTTGCTTTGATGAATTATGTAGACCAATTAGATGCCGCATCAGAAAAAGAAATTTTCGCAAAAATGCATTCTTGTTCTTGGGAAATACAACACCAGCTTTCGTCTAAATTTTCGTTAACTAAGAGACAACAATTTTTTGACACTATTGAAGATTGTCAAAAATTTGACTTGATTTATTTTGATGCCTTTGGATATAGAGTACAACCAGAATTGTGGAGCACTGAAATATTCAAAAAAATGTATACAGCACTCAAACCAAAAGGAATTTTAGTTACATATGCTGCTCGTGGTGTGGTAAAAAGGAGTATGATAGAAGTAGGTTTTAGTGTAGAAAAACTCGAAGGTCCACCCGGAAAAAGAGAAATGTTTAGAGCTACAAAATTTAATATTGCCAATTAACATTTCCTTTGTAAAAGCAATTATTATTTTAATTAAATTTGATTCAACAACTAAAAGTACACTTTCTTTAATCTAAAAAAGTTTGACATTTATGAAGAGAACAATGTTTGCTTACACTAAGAGTATACTAGAAAGAGTGAGTTTTGATCCTCAACTTTTTTGTAAAGAATTAGAAAAAGCATTAAAAACGCTCTTGCCTTATGAAATTGAGCAGCTTACTGATTGGTTATATGGTTATATCACTGAAAAACCAGAATTAAGGCAATGTCTTATTTACGTTAACAAATAGAACTAAAAGGAGCTTAAACGGCTCCTTTTTTATTTAAAAACATATTAAAATTCTTAGTTTATAATTTATGAAATTGTAAGTATATACTTTATTTTTATGCTATATTATGTATTTAATCGATGTTAAGAGTATTTAAACGAGTATTTTAATTGTTTTTTCTTGCAGGTAATATAATTTTATTATACTTTTACCAAACGTTCTTATTAAGATAACCCCTAAATCTTACCGTTATGCCTAGAATGATTTACGATTACACGAAATCTGTGCTTGAAAGAGTTAGTTTCGATCCAGTTCTTTTTTGCAAAGAATTGAGAAAAGCTATCAAAAACTTATTACCTTATGAAATTGAACAATTAAGGAAATGGTTACAAAATTTCACAAACGAAAAGCCTGAACTACAACAATACTTGGGTATTGTGAGTGGATAATTTAAAAGGAGCGATTAGCTCCTTTTATGTTTTGTATATATTCTAAAATTATTTTTTTACTATTGGGCTTATTATTTCAACATTCTGAAATACTATTGCGCCTTTAACAATTCCTGCAATTGTTGTTCGCAAAGCATCTATAATTTGTATTTTGAGTTCTGTTTTAGGATATATCAAACTTACTTCTCTAGCAGGTTTAGGTTCTTTGAAGTGTTTCAATTTTGATTTGTCTTTTTCTTTAATATCTAAAGTATGTAAAAAAGGGAGTAACGTTATACCCAATCCTTCATCTGCTAATTTTACTAAAGTTTCAAAACTACCACTTTGCAACTGAAAATGATTTATTTCGGTTTTGCTTACATTTTTACATAAATTCAAAATACCATCTCTAAAACAATGTCCGTCTTGCAAAAGTAAAATTTCGTCAATATCTAAATCATCTATTCTTATTTCATTTTTATGATAATTATGATGATTCTCAGGAATGTATGCCATAAAAGGCTCATAATACAATACAATTTCTTTAATTTTTTCTTCCATCAAAGGAGTTGCTGCAATAGCCGCATCAAGATTACCATTATTGAGCCTGATAATGATTTCGTCAGTATTCAACTCTTCGATTATAAGTTTTACTTTTGGGTATTTTTTTACAAAATTGTTTAAAAACATTGGTAAAAGTGTGGGCATAATAGTAGGTATAATTCCTAATCTAAATTCGCCACCAATAAATCCTTTTTGTTGTTCAACAATATCTTGCATTCTATCGGCTTCATTGACTATGTTCTTAGCTTGGGATACAATTTTTTTACCAATATCTGTTAATTGTATTGGTTTTTTGCTACGATCAAAAATGATTATTTTGAGCTCATCTTCAATTTTTTGAATTTGCATACTCAAAGTTGGTTGTGTTACAAAACACATTTCTGCAGCTTGTGTAAAATTTTTGTGTTCGGCAACAGCCAAAACATATTTAAGTTGAGTTATTGTCATTGTATAATAAAATTTGATGTAAATGTAAAAACAATCAATTTAATTTATAGTGAATTTTTAATATTATTTTTTAGAGTTTTTAATGTTGAAACATCAAGAAAAAAAAATATATCATTTGCATTTTAAAATGATATTCTTACAAAAAAAACATCAACTTAAATATGTGTTAAAGATTTTATAATTGCTGTAAAATTTATAATGCTAATGTTATTTTTGCAATAATGAAAACAACAATATCAATTTTAGTTCTTCTTTTTGTTACTTTTCTAGCAACGCCAACTATAGTTTCGTTGATAGAAAAGAAATCAGATGTTTCTAGTTTTTATAATTTTTCTGAAGAAGAAATTGCTAGTAAGGATGTAAAAGAAATAAAAGCTGACTTTAAACATGTTTTTGATTATCCTTTTATAGTTCTAAAAATAAATTCAACTACTGCTATTATTAGTGAAAATCTATCACGTCACGATAATGTAACTCCTTCAATATTTTCTCCACCACCAGAGTTAAGCTAATACATTTTTTTTATTGTCACAAATCGATTGTGGCTTGTTTATGTATTATTTTAATTTTAGGTTATGACAAAAAAAATAAATCTTTTTGCCAACCTCAAATCTGATTTTGCGTCAGGTTTAGTGGTTTTTTTGGTGGCGCTACCATTGTGTTTGGGAATTGCATTAGCCTCCGGAGCACCTTTATTTTCGGGGATTATTGCTGGTATTGTAGGCGGAATTGTCGTGGGATTATTCAGCCAATCTCACTTGAGTGTTTCTGGACCAGCAGCAGGATTAACAGCAATAGTATTGACCTCTATTACAGATTTAGGAGCATTTAATATTTTTCTATTAGCAGTTTTAATAGCTGGTGTGATGCAACTTTTGTTAGGTTTTATAAAAGCTGGATCAATATCAAATTATTTTCCAACAAACGTTATAGAAGGAATGTTGGCTGGTATTGGAGTAATTATTTTTTTAAAACAAATCCCTCATGCTTTTGGTTATGATAAAGATTATATTGGTGATTTAGCTTTTCTTCAAACTGATGGTCAAAATACTTTTTCAGAAATATTTCAAGTAATAAGTCATGTTCAATTAGGTTCGATAATTATTACCATTATTTCATTATTGATACTTATTGCTTGGACAAATATTTCTTTTCTTAAAAAACTAAAATTAGTACCCGCAGCACTTATTGCTGTAATTGTAAGTATTCTACTAAATGAATTTTTTATACAATCTGGTAGTAATTTAACCATCAAAAGTGACCACTTAGTGAGTCTACCAGTTCCTACAACTATAGAGGAATTCAAAAGCATTTTTGTTTTTCCTGATTTTGCTTCAATTACAAACTCAAAAGTTTGGATTGTTGCAATAACAATAGCAGTAGTTGCATCTATTGAAACACTTTTGTGTATTGAAGCTGCTGACCGTATGGATGTTCAAAAAAGATACACAGATACCAATATTGAATTAAAAGCACAAGGAATTGGAAATATCTTAAGCGCTTTATTAGGTGGATTACCAATGACATCTGTAGTTGTGAGAACAACAGCAAATAATACTGCGGGAGCCAAATCTAAAATGTCAACAATCATTCACGGAATATTATTAATGCTAAGTGTATTAGCAATTCCAACAATATTAAATAAGATTCCATTAGCAACTTTAGCCGCAGTTTTATTACTAATTGGATATAAATTGGCCAACCCAAAAACAATCAAACATTTCTGGGAAAAGGGAAAATATCAATTCATTCCATTTATAGCAACATTTTTAGCTGTTGTTTTTACCGATTTATTAAAAGGAGTAGCACTAGGAATGATAATAAGTGTGATTTTTGTTTTGAAAGGAAATATGAAAAGAGCCTACAAATTTAGAAAAGAAGAATACCAAAGTGGTGATATTATTCACATAGATTTGGCTCAAGAAGTCTCTTTTTTGAATAAAGCTGCTATCAAATCTACATTCGCTGCAATTCCAGAAAATTCAACGGTAATTATTAATGCGTCAGATACTGTGTATATAGCTCATGATGTTTTAGACTTAATCAAAGAATTTAAAAAAATAAAATCGAAAGAAGAAAATATTAAAGTAAAACTTGTTGGATTCAAAAAAGCTTACGATTTGATAGAAACAGGCGAAGAAGAAAAACATGTATTTATAGAACAAAAAAAATAATTTTTTTAATAAAAAAAAAAAAAAATGAAAACATTAAATAAAGAAATGCAAAATGCTATTACTCCAAAAATGGCAGTAGAAATTCTAAAAGAAGGAAACAAAAGGTTTGTAAATAATTTGAAAGCCAACCGAAATCTTTTAGAACAAGCAAATGAAACTTCTGAAGGTCAACATCCTTTTGC
>JAYTVI010000096.1:0-20665 GCA_043744095.1 Flavobacterium sp. | reverse complement strand
GATAATTTCCACCTTTTTTATTTCATATTAAAATGTAAAAATTAAAAGAGTTCTTTTGGAGAAATCAATTGATTCAATTTCTCTTTAAAATCAGCATTCAACAATTGAAAACCATATTGAAAAGACGCGTTCATCCAACCAAAACCTTCTCGAGTGATGTATTCAAAATCAGTTCCTTGATTGCCATATTCAGCAAAAACTTTGTGTGAAGCCGAAACCACGTCGTATTTTTCGGGAACTGTACCGTTGTATTCGCAGGCATTTTTAGTAATCATCCAAAGCCATCTGTAGATTAATTCTTGAGCCAAATCGTGGTAACCATAATTATTTAATCCTTGCCAAATTATGATTTGATGTGGCGGCCAACCATTTGGAAAATCCCATTGGCGTTGCATTTGAGTTGCATCAATATTGGATAATGCTTCTTTTGAACAGCCAGCAATTCCGCCAAGAAAAATTAATTTTGGAAGTGTATTTTTAATCATTTTATCGGCTTGTTCTTGAGTAGCTATTTTTGCCCAAAGCGGAAAAAAGCAAGTTGCTGATACAAATATATTCTGTGTTTTTGTTTCTATATTATAATCGAAAAAACACGATTCTTCTTCGTTCCAAAGTAACTGATTCATTAAAATTTTTCTAGAATTTGCTTTTTCTAACCAATATGTTTTATTGTAATTTTTATCATTATATTCAAAATTATTATCAAAATAAAGTTCAATTATTTCAGCAAAATCAGTTTCATATTTGTACAACATTGCGTTTAATTCAACTACATTCAAGGAAGCGCAAGTTGCTTCAATTCGGTAACTGGTGTCGTGACCGCTTTCGCGTACGCTTCTGTCGTGAACAAAATAATCATCTAATTCTTGATTATGGATTTTGCGTTGGTAATACAATTTTTCATATTCCGTAATTGACAAATTTGCTGCATCAGCAAAGGATTTTATAATATCGTCATAATGACCAGCTTCGGTTTCTGGTGGTAAACCAATTCCTTGAGCAAAATAACGATTCAATCCATTTTCGGTTAGGCGTTTTCCTTGTTCCATCCATACGGTTTGGTATTCTTTTAGCGCAATTTGAAGATGAATTTTAAGCCAATTCAAATCTTTGTTTGGCATTTTTTCAAAAACCTCACGCATCATACTCGTGTAAAATGGGGGTTGCGTTCGAGTTAAATAATACGACCGATTAGCATTTAGAATTTTACCATAATGTGTAATTTGATAGGCAAAATTTTCGACCATACTTTTGGCTAAATCAAGTTTATCATCAATCAGCAAACCGATATTCTCAAAATAAGAATCCCAACCATACATTTCGTTAAATCTTCCGCCTGGAACTGCGAATGGTAAACCTGAAATTATTCCGTTTTCTTCTTTTAAAGCTAATGCTAAAATTCCTCCTTCATCATTAATACTGCATACATATTGTGGAGATATTTCTTTAGGAAGTTGGACTACTTTCAAATTAAATTTCACGGATAAATTTTGATAATACTGCAAAGCAAACTTATCTGTAAAAGGAACGTAAATTATAGATTTTTCAGCTTTAGATTTGGAATCAGTTAAGATGTTTTCTAATCCTTTTTCATCCATCGTTCGTGTCAATCCATCCCAAAAAAAATATTTTATCATTCTTGAAATTCGATTGGCTGGTTGCTCGAAAATATTATCTTTTTCTATAAAATTATTTCCGTTTTCTTGTGCTAAAATTAATTCCTGTAGTAAATTAGACAACAAATAAGTGCCTTCAACAACAATTTCTTCTCCATTGGAATGTAATAAAAATCGTTTTGGACCTTTGTCTTCAATGGTAATTCGTTTGTCTTTATCAGTATCTTCTTGAAGTAGAAGATTGGATAAAACTTCGGAAATATTAAGCAGTAATTTCATTTTTTGATGTAAGTTTTTTTAATATAAAAAATGAAATCAATAAAAATATCATTGGAATTAATGTGTAATAAAATGCTTTTTCTGGACCTTCATTTTTGAATAAATATCCAATAATTCTAGAGCCAAGAGTTCCACCAATTGCAGAAAAAAAGACAATTAAACCAGTCATTGGGCTGTGTAATTTTTTTGGCAAAGCACTCAATACTACAGAGTTTAATAACGGATAAATTGGTGCTATAAATAAACCTACTAAAGGAAATGCAAAAGCTACCATTGGAATATCACTTAAAGAATTTATAGAAATTTCATTAGAATTTAGGCTAACAGCCTTTGGAAGAACAAAAACTACAATTACCATTGCCATTATAATACAAAATGTAAGTACCCAAATCCAGTTTATTTTCTTAGTTATAATTCCAGCTAAAAGCCTTCCGGCTGCTAAAGAAACAGCTAATATACTTGCCATCATTATGCTAATGTTTTCAGGTAAATGCAATACTTTTTTATTAAAAGTAGGCAGCCAAGACATAATTCCTTGTTCGATCATTACAAACAAAAAAGCACTGATTACAAATACAATAATTAATAATTTTGCAAGTAATTTGAACATTTCGAAAAAATCTTCAGATAGATTTTTTCCTACTATTTCAGTAGGTTCTTCATAAGGAACAAAAAATAAAAATAAGAACGAAAGCAATGCCATTACGGCTAATAACCAATATACATTTAACCAAGAATCTGGACTTGAAATTGTATTGAAAGCAGGAAAAAGAAAATAAGCTAAGGCAATTCCGAGCATAAAAACACCTTCAATACTGCTCATTAAACTATTGTGCTCTTTTTGATTTTCAGTAATAGTTCCAATTAATGAATAAACCGAAACTTTAATTAAAGCAAAAGAAACTCCAACTGTAGCAAATAATATTTTTGCGGCATTAAATGAATTTCCAAAATACATAAAAATACAAGCAAATATTACTAATCCTAAACCAATTAGCATTCCTTTTTTATATCCGATTCTTGGTAAAAAAGAAGCAATAAAAAAAGAAACGATTGCAATTGGCAAATCTTTAAATGCCTCTAAAATACTTGCTTGAACTTCGTCAACACCATAGTTTTGTTGCGATTTTAATATTACTATTCCAACACTATTTAACAAAATTGCAAAAACAAAATAGTTAAGATACATTGCCAATTTTATGGTGGAGTTTTTCATTTTATAGTTGTACTTTGAATAGTATTAAAAATTTATTTTTGTTGTGTAATCATTTTCTGTGTGATTTATTCTAAAACTGCGCGTTTTTAAGTTAGCTTGTAAATGTACAATTTCACCATCATTTTCCCATTTTATATCAATAGTATCAGTATGAGAATCATTAATTATTACAGTTCCAGAGAATGCTTTTGAAGTATTTCGTAATCGAATTATTTCCAATTGTTTTTGCACAACCTCTTTTTTTAGACCGTTTTCTATGTCTTCTAGTGTTAAAGTGGTTCGATTTATTTCTTTATGACCGGCACTTCCGCCATTATCGGCAGCTTCGTAATTGTTTTTCCCAGCAAAAATATCCAAGTACCAAATTTGAGGAATTCCTGGCATAAATAATTGTATCGCTCTTGCCAAAAGTAACGCTTGTTCGTCTTCTCCTAAAGCACTAAAAAAAGTAGCATTTACTTGATAATACGACACTTTTTTTCCTGCTGCATCATACAGATTTTTCACACGACCACCACGATTTATAATGGTGCTCATTATTGCATCAATTTCTTCATCTTCAAGTAAACCTTTGTTATACAAACTATTAACTTCTTTTCCTTTTAAGTCTAAAACCGGAATTCCGTCGTGACAACCTAGCATATTTACGGTTTTAAAACCTTTAGTAATTATTTCTTTTGCCCAAGTTAACAAGGCTTTACTCGATTTATTTTCAATAGTGTGAATGGTTAAACCTGGCAAGAAAAAATCATAAATATAATAACCTTTATTGGCTACTTCATCGTGTAAGTGAAGTCCGTATTCGGCGTGAATTTCGGGTAATAACAACAAATTATTATCTTGTGCAATTTGTTTAATTCGCTCTAGATAATTCCAAGTTCCAGGTTTATTAAAAAAATTAGATTCGCCAACTTGCTTATGTAAGTACGCAAAAGCATCTAAACGAAGAATATTACAGCCGTAATTGTTTAGTTTTTTTAATGTTTCTTCATAAAATTCCCACACCAATGGTGATTTTGCATTTACATCCATTTGTCCGAGATAGGAACGTTTTTGTTCTACAATTTGGAGGATTTCTGTTTTGAAAGAAGTACAATCTTCAAAATCGATTGTATTAAAATCTTGATTATTTTCTATTGCACTGTTAACTTTTTTGCAAATAGATTGTAATTGACTTTCTGATGCTTCTTTTATGTTTTGTAAATCAGATTCCGATATTTTAGTATATGTAATTTGTTGGTAAAAAGTATTCCAATAAGGTTGTTCGGTTCCATCTGGAAAAAGCACTTTTAGTATTGGCAAACCCGATTTTCGCATAAACAATTTATCAAGAAATTCAGCATTTGGAATTATAATTCCGTCTTCATTTTTTATGCCATTTCCTTGCCAAAACTCATTCCAATTGATGAAAAAATCTTTATATTTAGATTGATTTCCGTTTTTGAGAATGTCTTTAAATTGTGGTGATGCTACTGAAAGATGATTGAGAACAATATCAAATTTTAGTTTAATATTCAGTTTTTCTAAATCATTTAAGTCGTTTGTGTCAACTAAATCAGAATTAATATTGTAATCAATAATAGAAAATCCTCTGTCTAAATCGCTATTAAAAAAAGTTGGAAGTACATAAAATAAAGAAAATGCATCTTTAAATTCTGGCAATTTCAGCATACTTATTGTATCGCTTAACTTTGTTCCAATGCTATCTGGATAAGCGTTTAGCATCACACCATTGACGATTGTTGAATTTTTTGGATGCATACTATATTATAAAAGTTGAGATAAAATATTGATGTTATCTGGTAATCGACCAACGTTTTGGAGTTTTATTGATGCTAATCGTTGTGCAATTGAAATACTTTCTTCGAGATTTTTTTTGTGCAATTGAGCGTATAAAAATCCGGTCCAAAAAGCATCGCCTGCGCCTGTAGCATCTTTTATTTCTTCAATTGACATTGCTTCTTGAAAAAATAAACCTTGTTCTAAATCGGAAAGTACAACGCCATTTTTTCCTTTGGTTAAACAAATTCTTGAAGCTCCCAAATTATGAAAATAATCAAAAATAAAATCTTCTGTTTTTACTTCTGCAAAAAGTCGATAACAATCATCTTCGCTTAATTTCACCAATGGATTTAGAGCTAAATATTCTGCTAAAACTTGTTTTGCTTCTTCACGATTGGGCCAAATTCTTTCTGAAAAATTTATATCAATGCTCAATTGTAATCCTAATTCGGATGCTTTTTTGGCACGATTTAAAATGGTTTGTCTGGCTGGATTTTTACTTAATGCAAAACAAGTTGTGTGATAAATTTTGGCATCAGCAATAATTTCGTCAGGCAATTGATTTTCTGTAATTTGACAATCGGCTTCACGATAGGGAATAAAATCGGGTGTTTCGGTTGATTTTGAAACAAAAATAACCGAAGTTGGTGCTGAATCAAGTTTAGAAATTTGACTGGTGATTACATTATTATCTTTTAATTTTCTTACAATATATTCGCCTAATCCATCTTGACCACACGAAGCTACTAGTACAGACTTCATACCTAAACGTGAAGCATTTACGGCAACATTTGTTGGTGAACCACCTAAAAATCTATGATAATCTTTGGTTCTATTAATTGAAGTATTTACTTCGTGACCTATAAAGTCAATAAGTACTTCGCCAATGCAGATAATATCAATATTTTTCAAATTAAATTAAAATTTTTAAGTTTGAATAGTATAATTAATAGGTTGCTCCTTTTTACTCAGAAATAAATGAAGCATCCGTTTGTTTTTTTGTTTTAATAAATAAAGTACAAATAGCACTTATTACCAATAAAACTCCTGCAAAAGTAATTGCTAATCGAGCATCATTATGTAAAAAATGTTTCATAATAAATCCAAACGATATGGTTTGAATGAACATTGGAATGACAATCATCATATTGATAATACCCATATAAACGCCATATCTTTCTTTTGGAATTTGTGAAATAATCATTAAATATGGAATTCCCATCATACTTGCCCATCCAATTCCAAAACCAGTAATCGCAGGAAATAATAGATATTTATTTTCAATATGTGGGAAGATTAAAAACCCAATTGCCGCCAAAATTAAACAAGTAAAATGAACATATTTAGCCGAATATTTTTTTGCAAAACCAACCAAAGCAAATGCAACCAAGAAAGTTACAACATTATACCAACCGTTAACTAAACCTGTCCAACTAACAGCTTCTCCATAAAGTTTCATGTCTTTTTCTGGAGAGGTATTCCAAACGGAAAGTGCAATACTTTTGGAAGAGTTTTGCCAATAACAAAACAAAGCATACCACTGGAAAAGATATACTAAGGCTAATTGCCACATTACTTTTGGCATTTCTTTAATTGCTGAAAAAATATCAATGAATGGAGTGAAAATATTTAGTTTTTCAGATTTTATTTTTTGCAATTCATCTTCAGTTGGCGGAATTTCTTTGGTTGTGTGCGAACTCCACCAAACTGAACCAATGGAACAAACTGCACCGAGAAAAAAAGAGGCAAAAACCCAAGTTGGTAATTTTCCTGTCATTCCAACAAAAATCATCGGAAAAATAAATAAGGAGACGTTTGCAAGTGTTTGACCAAATCCTGTGAAAAAACTTTGTGCCTGAAAACCTAGTGGTTGTTGATTGTCATCTAATTTATCAGCAATAAAAGCTCTGTATGGTTCCATTGCAGTATTGTTTCCTGCATCTAAAATCCATAATAAACCTGCCGCCATCCATAACGAACTGCTAAACGGAAAAAGAAACAAGGCCAAACTACAAATTATAGCACCAATAAAAAAGAATGGTTTGCGACGACCTCCAAATTTTGGCAACCAAGTTTTATCACTTAACGCACCAATTATAGGTTGAATTAACAAACCTGTTAAAGGTCCTGCTAGATTTAGTAGGGGCAGTTCATCTGGACTTGCGCCCAAAAAATCATAAATTGGATTCACTGCACTTTGTTGTAACCCAAAACTGTATTGAATTCCAAAAAAACCAACATTCATATTAATAATTTGCCAAAAACTTAATTTTATTTTCATTCCAATTTTATAATTTAATATATTTTATTAAAATTAATTTATAAATTAGAATATGAATATCTTTTACCGAAAAATCGCTCTCGATAGTAACGAAAACGATTTCGGAAATTTATTTCTTTTAAAAAAAATAAATTAATTTTTTGAAAAAGGAATTATAATTTGTGTTTTCCATTCTAATTCATTTCCTCCATTAAAAGGATTTGCAAGGAAATGTTCTAAAGGTTTTTTATCAAGATCAATTTTATGTTTTTTAGCATAATCTAAAATAGAAAACCATCCTCTATCTGAAGTCCTGAAATTGCCAAAATAAGAAATTGTTAGTCCTTTCTTAGAAGGAATTGTTTTGAATTTTACATTTACATCTTTAGTAACAACTGCATTTTTATCAATTGGAAAACAATAGTTAAATTCAAGATTTTCTATTTCTTCATCCCAATTTGTAATTTCTAAATATGGTTTTCCAGTTATTTTTATATGATTTTGAAATAAATATCCTGTAATAATATTATCATTCATAATCATAGTTTGTGCTTTTTCTTGCATCACACTTTTTAATGCTATATAAGCAACAAGTATTTCGGGAGATGATCCGACTTTGACCAAATTTAATTTGTGCTTTTTTAAATGATCTTCTAAACCTTTTTTGAAGTCTGTAATTTTTTCTATTTGTTCTTCTTTGAAATCAGTTGCAAGAAAAGGAACAGTTACTCTGTTATAAATTCTATTATTACATTCAGAAATACCTACTTTAACTTCTGTAATTGAATCATTTATTGTATAAATTTCCCAATTGTAATTTAAATTTTGCTTATCATTTTTTAGAGCATATTTTAAAAAATTATATTTTTGATTTGTTACCAAAATATAATTTTCATTGTTGCTTTTCTTTCTACCAACAACCCAATCTTGTATTCCTTGACAAACAGTTCCAGATGCTGTTTTTACCTTAAAAGTAATGATGTAATCATTTTCTTTAATAAATAAATACCAAACAAAAAATAAAACTAATAAGCTAAAAAAAAATATAAAAAAGGTTTCTTTACGTAACATTTATTTTGTCATTTTTAATTTTGAAACAATAAAATCACCCACATTTTTACCTTGAATAATTCCGTTTTCGATAGCGGCTTTGTAATGAATTCCACCATAAAAACGACTCATAGAAGCTTCTTTTGCAGCATCTTTAAACGATTTAAATTTTCTAGAAGGCAATCCATAAGGTAATTCAGTATCATCTAAATAAGTAAAACTTTCACCAAAAACCGAGGTCAAAACAATTGAGGAACATGTTGAAGCTACCGAATGTCCGCTTGTATATTCTGGAAATGGCGGTGTTTGAAGTAAAGGTTTCCAATTTTCATCAATATTTTGATTGATAACGGTTTCAGGTCGAACTACATTACTACTATATTTTTCGTCCCAACAACTGATGAACGCATCAAAAAGTCCAATAGATGTTACAGTATAAGCATAAACAGTTTTGTCAAAATCGGCTTTTGAAGTTTTACATGCTATTTTTGTGATTCCCATCCAATGTCCGCCAGGAGTTATTTTCTTTTTCGCAAACATCATGTGGCCTTGATTTACAGTTACATAAGGATTACAATCCCAAAACTGAGCCATTTTTATTTCTTCAGAAGTATCCCCTTTTTTTTGCATCATTTGGCTGATGTCATAAACTTCTTGTACTTGTTTAAAAAAAGGTGAATTCTTATCAGTAGAAAATTTCAAAGCTGGAGCTGGTTTGAATTGAGCTGACGAATCCAAAACCATTGGTCGAATTTCGCTCCAATGCGGTTCAATTGCGTCCATATAGGATGGCGGTGTTGGTTGCCAACGAGATTTTTCGCTAGTATGAACAGAATATTTTGGAAAAGTTCTCGTTTGTTTATAATTATCTTTTCCCATCCATTTTTTGATTCTTTCGGCTACTTTCAATCCGTATTCTTTAGAAACTTCAAACTCTTTTGAATTTTCAGTTTCCCATTTTTTGTATAAGCTATCACGATATTTTTCAACCAATTCTTCCGAAAAAACTAAAACTTTACTCACTTCTAAATGAGCAACTAAAGCAGCAACATTTTTATTGACACCGCTTTTTGCATCCAAATTCGGGATAGAATCAAAACCCTTTAATTGACCTTGAAGACTATTATAAGTTTTGCTGTTTTGTGCCATTACTTCATAGGCTGCAATATTTGGATAACAGTAAATTCTACTAGCAACTGGAGGCGAAAAAATATCGTGAATGATAATTTGTGTTACGTTATCAATTGATGATTCGTAATCTTCTGGTGTTATAACTATTGCAGATTCTTTTTTGCAAGAAATGAATATTGAGAAGATTGTAATAATTAGTATAAATTTTGTTTTCATTTTTTTTATGATTGTACCCAAAAAGGGATTTAATTATTTATTTCATAAACCTCCACAGGCTTATTATTAATTGTAACCAACATATATTTTTTGTTACTAAAATTGATAATATTCAAATGTCTAACCGCTTTTTTAGTTAAATCAATTCCAATTTGATTTCCTAACAAAATATTTTTTTCGTTTTTGATTAATGCCCCAGAAAAACCATCAAATCTACTGTGATATGGCGAAACTCCAAAATAATTTCCGGCTACAAAAACTTCTTCTTTGGTATCTTTATCAAAATTAGATTTCACAAAACAATTGATTGGCGCCACTTGCAAATTATTTGAAAAAGGAACAAATGTAAACTTCCCATTTTCGTTTTTCAGATAGCCCGATTTTAAATTATGAACTTGATATAACTTAGCATTATCTAACCATTTTTTATCAAAAATTTCTTCTAAAGTTTTGCCTGCAAAATTCTTGTAAGAGTGAAATTTCTTTTTTATTGTGCCACTAAATTCTTCTGCAAAATCATCTAAACCTAAAGTAGTATAATATTTTCCGCTTTTTTCTATTGCAACAATAGTTTCAAAGGTTTCGTTTTTATCAAAATCATCATAATACATTCTCATAGGAAATTCTTGTGAAGCTTTGAATTTTGAATTCAATCCCCAATTTCCGACCAAATAGTCTAAATCGTCATCATTATCAATATCAAATGGTTGAATGGACTGCCATAAACCATTGGCTTTTTCGGGCAAAACAGTTTCTGTTACATTTGTAAATTTTCCATTTTTATTAGCAAAAAATAAAGGTTTCATCCATTCACCAATTACAATTAAATCGGTTTTTCCATCTTTGTTAAAATCAGAAAAAACGGCATCGGTAACCATTCCTATATCGATAAACGTTTTCTTTTCTACAATGGTAAAAGTTCCTTTAGTATTGTTTAACAAATAGCAATCAGGAGAACTTCCGAATCGGTTATTTTTTGAATTATTTCCGATAAAAATGTCTAAATCACCATCGTTATCATAATCAAAAGATTTTACAACCGATGAATTTTGAGCCAATTCTGGCAAAGTTGATTTGGTCAAATTACTTCCTAAATACAATCTGTCTTGTAAACTATAGCCGAATTGTCCACCACCAGAAGCTACAAATAAATCGGAAATTTTATCGTTATTAAAATCTCCAATCACAGCCGAAGCATCAATAGAAGTTTTTTCTTTTTCTAATTCAGAATAGATTTTTTTAGTAAATCCTGTATTGTTTTGAATGTAAATCTGTGATGGGATTTCTTTTGAACCTCCAAAGAAAATATCGTCTTTTCCATCGGTGTTCAAATCGCCAATTGTAGTTGCTGGACCTCTATCTGATCGTTGGTACGGAATTAATTTTTGATATAAAAAATCAACAAAATCCTCTTGGTGATGTGTGAAATTAATTCCTAAATTAGAATTCGTTTTTTTGAAAATAGATTTAATTTTTGGATGAAGTGTATTAAAATTAAATGCTTTTCTAGTTGCATTTGATTTAATTACTAATTGCTGATTTGTTTTTACATTTTGAATAGTTTGGTAGGTTTTATCTGTCCAAATTACCACTAATGAATCTATTTTTGTTTCATTTTTATATCCAAAATGAATAATCGGTTCTGAAGATGATTGAAATCCACGAGTCGTTTGCAATTCTTTAAATTGCATTTTCCCTTTGGAATATGAAATTACTTTTGCACCAATTCCGAAAGTGTTTTTACTTTCAAATTTTAATTTTACCTTTATATAATTCGATTTTGCATTGGTTTGATTGATATAAATTGATGCTTCACTGTTCAGATTATTGGTAATTACGTCTAAATCTCCATCATTATCTAAATCGGCATAAGCACTTCCATTGGAAATTATAGAATCGTTTTCTATCCAATTATCCGTTTTATTTTTAAAATTAAAATCGGATGAACCTTGAAAAACATAGTTAGTAACCTTGCCACTTGGCATTCTTTTTAGGGCTTCTTTATCTAATAATTTAGTAGTGCTAATTTTAGTTTTTATATTATCATTTGAATAATATTTGATATAATCTAAATCATTTGGACGTTTCGGAATACCGTTTGCCACAAAAATATCTTGTTCACCATCTTGATCATAATCCGCAAAAAGGGCACTCCAACTCCAATCAGAAGCTGCAACACCACTCATTAAAGCAGTTTCAGTAAAATTATTTCCCGCTTGATTTATTTGCAACATATTGCGTGTATATTGCGGATTGTAGCCTAGTTTTTCAGTACGAAATTTAAACATTTGAATATTGTCATCGCCAGCAGATGATTTCAAAACTTTTTCGTTTTCTGGCAACATATCCAACGTCATAATATCTGGAAAACCGTCGTGATTGATATCGGCAACATCAACACCCATTGAAAAACGACAGGTGTGTCCGAAATAATTTTTTAAGCTTTCTGTAAAAGTGCCATCACCATTATTCAAATAATAATAATCGTCTTCGTGAAAATCATTGCAAACATATATATCTGGAAATCCGTCTAAATTAAAATCAGAAACAGCTATGCCTAAACCATAACCGTTTGCACCACCAAAAATTCCAGCTTTTTCAGAAACATCAACAAATTTTCCGTTATTGTTTTGGAATAATTTATCGCCACATTCATAATTCCTTTTATTGCGAATGTCTGCATTTCCGAAAGATGCTTCGGTGTGTACAGCGTGATTTAACAAATACATATCCAAATCGCCATCTAAATCATAATCAAAAAAGGCTGCTGAGGAACTATAATTATCTAAGTCTAATCCATATTCTGCAGAAGATTCTGTAAATGTGTTGTTTTTATTGTTGATAAACAGCTCATTATGACCTTCAAAACCATTGATTCCGACTACTGCACAAACATAAATATCAAGAAATCCGTCACCATTTACATCTGCCATTATTGAGCCAGAATTCCAATCAGATTGACCTTCAACTCCGGCTTTTGCTGAAATATCTTCAAATTTATTTTTCCCTTTATTTAAGTATAATTTATTTTTTCCTTGGTTGGATGTAAAATAAATATCGACCAATCCATCATTATTGATATCACCAGTAGAAACACCACCACCATTGTAATAATAGAGATAATCTAAAATTGAGATATTTTTCTTTTCGTCTAATTGATTGACAAACTTGATGTTGCTATCGCTTGAAGATAGTTTTTCAAAAAGTCTATCTTCCTTTTTTGAGCAACCAATACATAATACAAATAGTGTTATGAAAAAACTATTTTTTAAGGTTGAAAATTTTAGGTTTTTCATTATTGATAACTGCAATTATTGAAACTAAATTATTTTTATTTTTTATTTTTTGAATACTTTTTACTTGTCCTTTTATATTGAAACCAGACTTATTATAGGGCAACCAAGAATATACTCCAGATTTGGAACCAAGAAGTATACTACCATAATTGGCATCTAAACGAGAGAATTGAGGTTTAAAACCAAATTGATTTCCGCCAAGAATAATATCTAAAATTCCATCATTGTTGACATCTAAAGTGCATATCGTATTTACAGATGAGAACTGAACTTCTTTTGGCAATATTTGAATTTCAAAGTTACCATTTCCTTTATTGATAGCAATAATACTTTCTTGATACGAAGCTGTTTTTAAAATTGAATTTTCACAAATAGTTTTGTCAAAAATTTCTTGAAATGATTTTTTTGAATAGTCTGCATAACTCAAATTTTTCTTTTTAATAGAAGGAATTTGTTTCGCCAATTCTGATTTTAAATGAATGGGGACATCTTTCCCGTTGATTGTTCTAGTAGCAATTTGCTCAATAGTTCCGTTATTATCAAAATCATTTACAAACAATTTCATTGGATTTGTTGGAATTGCGATATAGGAAGTATTTGTTCCTTTGTTACCTAAAATTAAATCTTTTTTACCGTCGTTGTTTAAATCTACACAAGAAACAGCATTCCAAAAACCAGAATATTCGGTTAAATTTGATTTGAATTCAGCTAATCGTCTGCCTGTATTTTTGAATATTTTTGGTGTAGACCAATCAGTGACTACAATTAAATCTTTTTTATTATCGTTGTCTATATCTTCCCAAATGGCATCAGTGATCATACCTGCTTCGTTGAGTTTAAAGCCTTTTTTATCAATAACATTTGTAAAATTGCCTTTACCATCATTTTCTAATAGCAAATGTTTAGGGTCGATTCCGTAAATCCCAGGAACACTTCTACTTCCTATAAAAACATCTGTATCACCATCATTATCAAAATCATACGGTGCAATAACAGCAACATTGTTGTTTGTTGTAGGAATAATAGAAGAACTTTTGGTAAAAATTCCTTTTCCGTTATTAAGATATAGTCGATTGGTATAATTAGATTGGTCGGCTTTTTCGTTACCACCAGAACCTACTAATAAATCTAAATCACCATCTTTATCAGCATCAAAAAAATTAGAAGCTGTATCTTCAAAATTTGAATCATTTTCTATACTAGGTTGATTTGTTGCTATATAGTCATTACCATTATTTAGGTATATTTTTGAAGATTGCCCTTTTGCTCCGCCAATAAACAAATCGTCATTTCCGTCATTATTAATATCAGCAACTGCCAATGTTGGTCCTTCTTGTGAGAGCATTTTAGAAATTAAACCTTCATAATCAAAATCGATATAATCATTTTCTTTGTGAGTAATTAAAGAATTTGATTTTTCCGTAAAAAAAGATTTAACTTTCTCTATTTTAGGAACGTAACTATTTTTAGCATCAACTATATTCAAATTTATTGTTGCGTTTGAGACTACTTTTTTAATAGTTTGAAATTTTTCATTTGGCCAAATCACACGAAGAGAATCTATTTTCTTGTTTCCAATTCCGAAAGTCATCACGTAGTCTATTGAAGATTGAAATCCACGAGTTGGTATTAATTCTTGACGCAAAATTTCGGTACCCGAAAATAATTCAACTACACTTCCTACGGCAAATTTATTCTGACCTTCACCTTTTAGTTTTACTTTTACAAAATGGTTATCTTTACTTTTATTAGAATTGTTTTGATAAACAAAAGCGGGTTGGTTTACGTTATTTACTATTAAATCTAAATCGCCATCATTGTCTAAATCACCGTATGCTGCACCATTAGAAAAACTAGGTTCATCCATTCCCCAATTTTTGGCTTCATTGGTGAACGTTAAGTTTTGGTTGTTTTTGTAGGCATAATTAGAAATTGGTGTCTTCGGCATTTTGTTTATAATCGTTTCAATATCATCTTTTTTACCAGTTATTACCATTTTTTGCATTAATTCATTGGCAAAAAAGTCCATAAAATCTTGATTGGTCAAATCGTGAGAAATTCCGTTACAAACATAAATGTCTTTATAACCATCATTATCCATATCAAACAAAAGTGCACCCCAACTCCAATCTGTTTTTGCGACACAAGCATAGTTGGCAATTTCTAAAAATTGATTATTACCATTATTAATTTGCAAGGTATTTTGCATATATTGATTAAAGAAATCGAGATTTAATTTTCTTGTAAACAAATCATAGTTATCAAAACTAGTAGTGTTTTTTAATCTTTCATCTTCTTCTGGAAGCATGTCGGTTACAAAAACGTCAGCTTTTCCATCATTATTTACATCTGCCATATCTGCACCCATTGAAGATTGGCTGATGTGTGTAGCCCAAGATTGAATTTGCTCGCTAAAAGTTCCGTTTTTATTATTGATGTATAAATAATCACGTTCATAGAAATCATTAGAAATATAAATATCTGGGTACAAATCACCATTAACATCACCTACAGTTACACCGAGTCCGAAACCAATTAGACTTCCAAAAATTCCAGCAGCTTCACTTACATCAACAAATTTTCCGTTATCGTTTCGTAGTAATTTATCACCACCACCTTTAAGAATATCGTTAACAATCCAATCTTTATCACGCAATTCTCTTTTGTTAGAATAATTTAAAGAACTTACAGGTATAAAACTGTTGTTGAGAATATAACAATCTAAATCACCATCTTTATCGTAATCAAAAAAGGCGGCATGAGTTGTAATTCCAGTATCTGCAAGATTATATTCTGCAGCTTTTTCAGTAAAAGTTAGGTTGCCATTATTGATAAAAAGTTCGTTTTTTTGTTGATCTCCTTTTGTATTTCCAGCGTTGCAAACATATATATCCAAGAAACCATCAGCATTGATGTCGACCATTACTACACCAGTAGACCAGACTTTTGTACCTTCGACACCTGCTTTTTTAGAAATATCCTCAAATTTAAAATTTCCTTTATTGAGATATAATTTATTTTTTCCTAAGTTGGAGGTGAAATAAATATCTGATAAACCGTCGTTATTAATATCGCCAATTGCAACTCCACCACCATTGTAGAAATTTCTATATTTGAAGATGTTCATTTCTTCGCCATTCTTAACTTCATTATTGAAATTAATACCAGTGATTGATGCGTTTAATTTTGAAAAAAGCCCGTTTTGATTACTACTGTTATTCTTTGAACAACTGGATAACAGGACTATAAAAGAAAAAAATACTAAAATTCGTAATGCCATTTTATTTTGAAAAAGTAATTAATTAACACGTGACTAAAGTACATATTATTGCTTTAATGAAACAATTTATTTCTCACTATTTTTAATAAAATTAGCTTTATCACAATACCTAAAATCTGAAATTAAACTACTTATAATATACATAATTAAAATAAAAAAGAGGGTATAATAAAATACCCTCTTTAGAAACTAACTCAACAAAATTGAAAAAAAAAAAATCTTAATACCCAGTGTTTTGAGTCATATTTGGGTTATATAATGCTGCTGTTGGTATTGGATATAAAATATACTTAGGATTTGAGACAGTTTGTTTCAATTCTCTTGCTTCTAAGAATTTACCAAAACGAATCATATCGTTTCTTCTCCAACCTTCCCACCATAATTCTCTACCTCTTTCAGCATAAATACCATCAAGAGTATTTGGTGCTTGTGCAACTCCTGCTCTAGCAGCAATATCTGTCAAAATTGTACCAACACTTCCTGTGCCACCTCTAAGAATTGCTTCAGCTTTCATTAATAGCGCATCTGAATATCGCATTAAGACATAATCATTATCTGGAACATCACCAACTAAAGGACTTGGTTCATATTTTTGACCACGTATACCAGCTGTCTCTAAAGTTGCTCCTCCTGTTATTATTGTAATTTCTTTGGTAAAAAACAAAGCATTACCATTTCTATCATTTAACGGAGTAGTTCCACCTGGACCAAACTGTTGTCCAATTTGAAACCCTAAATTATAACCATTTACAGCAGTAACATTAGATTTGTAATGATTAATACGATTATCTGTAGGATTGTATCTATCATAATACTCACCTAAAGTACAAAAGCCATTCCATCCAGATGGAGTTTGATTATAATGTGCACCCATATGCCATCTAGAACGAACATCACCACCATTTCCTAATTCATTTTTAGAAGTAAAAATTAATTCATTAGAAGTATTATTTGTTGGTGAAAAATTATCCCAATAATCAGTTGTTAATGTATTAGTCATTGCATCTACATTTTGTACAACTTTTGTCATATCTGCTGGATCAAAATTATAAGGACCTACTGGATTTGCCGCAGAAAAAACACCTTTATTTAAATATAATTTAGCTAATAAAAAATGTGCCGCATCTTTATTTGCTTTATCAGGTGAACCAGAAACTCTAGCTGGTAAGTTTGGAAGAATTTCCTCAAGTTCACTAATTATATAATTTGTAGCTTCCTCTCGTGTATACACTTTTGGATCTAACGAAGAAGATGATCCTACTTCTCTATATGGTAATTTTCCAAATAAATCCACAACATTATAATTACAAAAAGCTTTTAAAAATCTAGCTTCAACTTTTTCGGTTGCAGAGCCATTTTCAATTACAATATTACAATCATTAACAGAACTTAATAATGAGTTATATGCATTTCTAACCTCAGCATGATCTGGAGTCCATTCATGAAGATGTATTTTTCTCCAAACACCATTATCATCCCAGTCACCACCTCTTGTTGGCCCAACCAATGCATCTGTTGACATTTCATCTAAAGCAAACATCTGTCCTTGAGCTTGAAATGCTCTCAAGTCTCTGTATGTTGAAACTAATAAAGAAGTTGCATTTACAGGTGATTGTTTTGATGGACCGTCTAGAATTTGTTCATCTAAATTTGTACAACTAACAATAATTGATAGTGGTGCAATTAGAAAAAATCCTTTTAAAAAAACTATTTTTTTCATTTTTATAAAATTAAAAAGTTAAATTTATTCCTACAGCAATATTTTTTTCCTTCGGATATGATAAATAATCAATGCCAGAAGAAGGAACACCGTCAATTGATTTATTAATATCAACTTCTGGGTCAAATCCTGAATAATTAGTAAACAACAATAAATTAGATCCATTTACATAAAAACGTGCTGATTTTATTTTCATTCTTTCTAACATATTACTTTTAAATGTGTACCCTAAAGTTATATTACCCATTCTTAAAAAATCACCTTTTTCAAGGTATTTTGTTGAACCTGGGTTACTATCTCCAGAAGATTGTGCTGAATTAGCAACTTCAGAAGTAATATTTTTACCTGTACTCAATGAACCTTTAAAGAATAAAGCATTTGCTGTATTATTATAAATATAATGTCCATAAGCACCATAAAATGAAGCTATTAAATCTAATCCTTTATATCCAAAAGTAGTAGTAAAACCAACATTCATTTTTGGTAAAGCTTGCTTACCAACATATTTTGCATCTGCATATAACGATTTACCAGTTGAATCATAACCTAAAAATTCTTGTAGGTAATAAGAATACATTGGTTGACCATTTTCAAGTTGTTGAGCAAATGCACCCGTTAGACCTGGTCCATTTAATTCACCTGTGTTTTGTTTAAAAACTGATGGAAAGTCTTTAATTTCAGTTTTTAAGAAAGATACATTCCCTGATAAATCCCATTTGAATGAATCGGTATCAATAACTTTATAACTTAATGTTATTTCTAAACCCTTACCATTTAATACTCCTTGTCCAAAATTTTTGTATTGAGCATAACCAAAACTTGGTTGTGTAGCTGCTGCTGGTACACCATAAATTAAATCTTTAGTATCTCTAATAAAATAATCCAATGAACCTGACAATTTATTTTTTAACAATTCAAAGTCTAAACCTGCACCATAAGAAGTTGTGGTTTCCCAACGTAAATCTGGATTACCATTGTTAACAAATTTTTGAGCACCATTAACATATTCAATTTTTTGAATAGCAGAGTTTACAAGAAATTCTGAATTTCCTGTTATTCCATAATTTGCTCTAAATTTCAAATTATTTAATATGCCTACTTTATCAGTTACTAATTTGTATGCTAATCCAAATGAAGGAAAACTACCATATTTGTTATTGTCACCAAGTTTTGAAGAACCATCAACACGAACAGTTCCTGTTAGAATTAACTTTTTGTATAAAGTAAGATTTGCTCTTCCAAAATATGATTGTATTTCAGTTCTGTTTTTAAAAGAAGATGGTCTAACATTATCTCCATTGAAAACACCCTCAATATTATCAACTAAATTAGTTTGAAGTGGATTAAAATTCTTAGCAAAAATTGTATTACCATTAGAATTATAGTCATAATAAGAATATCCACCAATAACATCTAAATTAAAGTTATCGCTTATATTTTTATTATAATTTAAAGTATGTTCAAAAGTTTTATTAAAATTATCTTGATTTTGAACAACTGCTAAACCTCCTTTTGTTATCACACCTCCTACTGTAGTTGCTATAGATTGAATATTCATTGAAGGTAATAATTGATTTTTACGAGTTGAATTTGAATTTTCAACACCTAATAAGAATTGGTATTTTAAATTTTTAGTTAATTTTAAAGTCGTATTTAAACTTCCAATTAATTTATTAGTTTTTGTTTTATCTGAATATGAGTCCAATAATTGAACTGGATTAAGATATGTATCAGTTACTTGAGTATAATTACCATTATCATCTTTGATAGCTCTTGTTGGATTCCAATACAAAGCAGAACCTATTAAATTACCAATAAAACCTGCATTATTTGTAATTAGGGTTGTTTTATCATTAAGATTTGCATAGGCAATTCTTCCCTCTACTTTAAGTTTACCACCAAAAAAATCATTTGAATTATACAAAGTTGCACTATATTTATCTATTCCTGTATTCTTAACTATACCTTCCGAATTAGTTACACCAAAAGACAAACGAGTACTAGAATTTTCTGTAGACTTTGCAAATGAAATATCGTGATTTGTAGAAACAGTCTTTCTTAAAATAGCATCTTTCCAATCATATGATCTTGATTTTTTATCTAACTCAGCATTAGCTTGTGCTAGTTCAGCCGCAGTTGTTGTTCCACCAGCTGCAATAATTGCATTATATGCTGCTGGTCCTTTAATTGCATCAATTGGGGCTACAACATCTGCAAATTCACCTGAACTTAAAACATCGAATTTGCTTTTGTAAGAACCAAATTGAACAGAAGAACTATAAGTAAATTCAGGTTCTTTTGATTTTCCTTTTTTAGTTGTAATAATAATAACTCCATTAGCACCTCTAGAACCATAAATAGCTGTAGATGATGCATCTTTTAAAACTGAAATACTTTCGATATCATTTTGATTAATAAAATTTAAAGGATTTCTTGCTGAAGAAGAACCAATTCCAGCTATATCTTGACCACCAGCTGAAACGTTACCACCATCTAATGGAATTCCGTCAACAACAATGAGGGCATTACTCCCAGATCTAAATGATGAACTTCCTCTTACTCTCAATGAAATAGAACCTCCAGGCTCACCACTTGATGTAGTAACTTGTAAACCTGCAACTTTACCACGTAAAATTTGAGCAGGAGAAACCGCAGCAACATTATCAAAATTCTTAGATGAAATTTGATCAATTGCTCCTGTAGCATCTTTCTTTTTAGCTGTTCCGTAACCGATAACAATTACTTCATTTAATTTTTGTTGGTCGTCTTTCAAAACAACGTTTACAACACTTTTTCCGGCAACACTTACTTCTTGTGTT
>JAYTVI010000095.1:0-5554 GCA_043744095.1 Flavobacterium sp. | reverse complement strand
TAAAAATATCAGCATACAATTCGTTTACATATTTTGTTATTGCATATGGAGATAGTGGTTTACCTATTTTATCTTCAACTTTGGGTAGACTTTCAGAGTCACCATAAGTTGAAGAACTTGCTGCATAAACAAATCGTTTGATTTTTGAATCTCTAGAAGCAACTAGCATATTTAGAAAACCATTTACATTAACATCATTAGTAGTTATAGGATCGTTTATAGATCTAGGCACAGAGCCTAAAGCTGCTTGGTGCAAAACATAATCAACTCCATTTACAGCTTTCTCACAATCTTTTAAATTTCTAATATCTCCTTCAATAAGAGTGAAATTTTGATTGTCTAAAAAAGCCGAAATATTGTATCGATGACCAGTAGCAAAATTATCAAGACAAACCACTTGATGTCCTTTTGATAAAAAATATTCGCATAGATTAGAACCGATAAAACCTGCTCCTCCAGTAATTAATATTTTGTATGTATTAGATTCAGACATTTTATATTATTTTATGATTTAGAAAAAAATCTATCAAATAATTTTTGAAAAAAATTCTTCGGTTTATCAGATTCTAGATATCCACTTGCATAATTACCGTAGCCATATCCATAGCCATAACCATAACCATAAGCGGTTCCGTATTTTGCTCTATTTTCATAACCGTTAAATATAACACTTATATTGGTTAATTCTCCTCTTTTAAGTCTATTATTTAACATTGTAATCATATCTTTTTTGGTGTAATTCTGTCTCATAATAAACAAAGTGACATCAACATATTCTGCCAACTCTATAGCATCAGAAACCAAACCAACTGGTGGTGTATCGAGAATTATATAATCGTATTTTGATTTTAATAATCTCATAAATTCCCTCATAGATTCACCAATAATAAGTTCTGATGGATTTGGAGGAATTGGTCCAGAAGTTATTACATCAAGGTATGGAATATGGGTTTTCTGAATTATTTCATCAATTCCTTTTTGACCTATTAGGAAATTTACAGCACCTATATCATTTTTAATTTTAAAATCTTCAAATATTTTAGGTTTACGTAAATCTAGACCTACAATAATTGTTTTTTTATCGCTCAATGCTAGAACAGTTGCGATATTTAAGGAGCAAAATGTTTTACCTTCACCACTTATTGATGATGTAAGCATTAATGTTTTACAACCACTAATTTCTTGTTTCTTATACAAAAATTGAAGCGATGAACGTATGGACCTAAAAGATTCTGATAAAGCAGATTTTGGTCTTTCAAAAACTGATAGATTCGATGCAGTATGTTTTAGACCTACAACTCCAATCAATGGAATAGTAGTTAACTTATTAATATCTTCAGTATTTAGAATTGAATTTTCGAGAAAGAAAATAATAAAAATTACAACCAATGGAATAAAAAGCCCTAAAAACAATGCTAGAATATAATTTACACTTGTGTTTGGCCCTATTAAACCTTTACCTATATCTTTTGCAGGATCAATAAAATGAATATCCGATAAATTTGCGGCTTTTACAATTTCTGCTTCACTTCTTTTTTGAAGAAATGTATTGTAGATATTATCGCTCAAATCATATTTTCTAACAATTTTTAGATACTCTTGCTTTTCTTCAGGTAGTTTTTTGATATTTGATTCGGCTTGATTGATTCTATTATTAATCAACGATAAATCGAACTGAAGTGCTGTATTTGCAGAATTTATATTTTCTAATAATACTTTTTTTATTGATTCCATTTGTACATCAAAATCTTTAAACATCCTATCATTTTTGACTGAGTAGGCCATTTCAGATCTTTGTGTTGAGAGTACAATCAGTTTTGAAACATTGGTTATTATGTTTGGGTCATCTATTCCGGCAACTGTTGGAGCTGGCAATTTACTATAATCATTACTTCCTTTTAAATATGATTTTAAACCATTATAGTAGGCTATTTTTCTTGTAATTTCATCTTTTTTTAAATCATAATCTGCAAGTCTGGTAGAAAAAGTTGCTGCTCCACCATCCATATCAACAATACTTGTATTTCTATTAAATGCCTTTAACTCGTCTGCTGTTTGCTTGAGATCATTGCCCATTGCAATTAATGTGCTGTCAATAAATGCAATAGTATTTGTTGCAAATAAGTTTTTTCTATCAAGTTGTTCTTTAATCAACATTTTGACAGTAGAATTCAAATAATCTGCAATTCTATTTTTGTTTGGTCCTTTTAGGGAAAGATTTAAAATAGATGGAGCGCTTGAATTTGCATCAACAGTTATCTTTTGATATTGCGCAACAGCATTATCAAAATTATTAAATCGAACAAAATATTCATTTCCTTTATAAAAACCAGGATTGTTATTTATAAACAATTTCCAGTGCAAAAAAGGTAACGAAACTTGCTCTCCTACTCTATAAACCTTAACAAAATCTCCTTTTGCTACCGAAGTATTGCTTTCAGAATAATCTGAATATTTTATAAGTTTTGCATTGTTTTCATCAAACTTAATTTTTATTTCGTATTGGGTATCGGTTAGAAACTTTATAGCAATTAGACTCTGGTATAATTGTTCTTTACTTTTATCAAATTCAATATTAAATGGTATTTGACCATAGACATCTTGCATATTGTATTTTCCTTGTTGCAAATAGTCTACAAAGAAATTTAAATGATCTACTACTAACTCATTATGAGATCTTGATTGTAGTGTATTTGAAATATTTTGAACTTGATCCGAAGTACCACCCCAATTAAAAACCAAACTTGTGTTTGATGTAAAAAAAGGATTGTTTTCTTCTTTAATGGCTATTGAAGTATCTAAACTATATATTTTTTGTTTTCTAATATTTACCTGATAAGCTATAGACAATGTTATTATTAAACTTATCACAAACCATTTCCAATAACTTACTATTTTTATTAAAAACTCTTTAAAGTCAAAATTACTTTTGTTTTCAAAAAATGAAAAATCTTTTGTATCAATCATAATAAAATATTATTTCTTTAAGAGTAAAAATGTTGTCGTAATTAACGAAAGTAAAGTAACAAGTGTACTTATAGATTCTATACCTGTTTTTCCTGTACCCCAAGTTTTTTGTTTTAGGGGTTTTATGTAAATATAATCATTAGGTTGCAAATAATAATATGGAGATTGCATTGCATTAATATCAGTCAAATCTATAGAATGCATTTCTGTTCCTTGAGGCATTTGTCTTATGATTGTAACTGTTTTTCTATCGCCAGTAACTGTAATATCGCCTGAATTTGCTATGGCTTCTAGAATATTAACTTTTTCTTGATATAACGTTCGCGAACCTGGATTTCCTATTTCGCCATTAACTGTATAACGAAAACCTGCTAATTTTACATTGACAAAAATATTAGCTTCTTTGTTGAAATATTGTTCAAGCAAATCTTTCTCAACTTTTAATCTTACTTCGTCTAAAGTATAACCAAGCACGTTTATTTCTCCCAAAACTGGTAATCTAATATTTCCGTGATCATTTACTGTATATCCATTATAATATAAAGTTAAATCTGTTTTTCCTTGTTGACTCGATTGTTCTTCTGTTGAAAACATAGCAACCAATTTTGGGTCTAATGCCTTTATAGTTATTGACACTACATCATTTGCTTGTAACCTGTATGGCTTTAAAACAACTGGATTTATTGCAGATTTAGTTTCAGAATTGTCTTTGTTTTGAAGGTATATAAGATCTTTAGTTGGCACACAAGAAGCAACAATTAGCATAATACTAATCAAAAACAATATTTTAATTTTGTTCATTTTATTAAAAAAATTTAGCAAACAAAGATAGTTTTTCCTTTATAAATTCAAAAAAGAAGTTTGATTAATTGTTTAATTGTTTTTAAAGGAATTTTCAAACGGTATTCTTTGCAGAATACTTCTTCCTAATGTCACCTCATCAGCATATTCTAATTCGTCTCCAACAGATATTCCTCTGGCAATAGTTGATGTAATTATCTGACAATCTTGAATTTGTTTATAAATATAAAAATTGGTCGTATCGCCTTCCATTGTTGAGCTCAATGCAAAAATAAGTTCTTGAACACTGCCCAATTTTACCTTCTCAACCAACGAATTAATATTTAATTGACTTGGACCTACACCATCAATTGGAGAAATTTTACCTCCTAAAACATGATAAATTCCTCGAAATTGTCTTGTGTTTTCGATTGCCATTACATCTCTAATATCTTCAACAACACAAATAATTTGATGATTTCTACTTTTATTTGAGCAGATTTCACACAATTCTACATCAGAAATATTATGACAACTTATACAAAACTTAACGTTTTCTCTCATTGTTGTTAATGCATCTGATAAAAAACTTGTTTGCTCAACAGGTTGCTTTAATAAATGCAAAACAAGTCGCAAGGCAGTTCTCTTTCCAATTCCTGGTAATTGTGACATTTCACGAACAGCATTTTCTAATAGTTTTGATGAAAATTCCATTTAGCAAAAATAAACAATTTCAGAACTGTAATTGGTGTACATTTTTAAAATTTGAAGAAGTATAAATAAAAACTTGCATCCAAAATTTCATACATTTGTGAATATTATATAAATAGTACCATTTTTGAAAAAATATATTTCGCTTTTAATTTATTTTATTTATGCTTATTCGCATAGTCAAACTTACAAGCCATTGTTGGACAATTCTAATCAATGGAATTTTACAACTTGTAATTTTGGTTGCCTTACTGATATTTATTATACCAATGGAGATACAATTGTAAACAATTTAAATTATAAAATATTAGATGGTTTTCATTTTATATCTAGAACATTTCTACTCAGAGAATCTATTGCAGAAAAAAAGGTTTTTTTAACTACCATAAATGAAAATTCAATTTCTGAATATTTGTTGTATGATTTTTCTTTGCAAGAAGGTGATTTTATGGAAATGTCTAATCCAATTAGTCCTTTTCCGTTGCATGGTGGTCAATTTGTTTTAGATTCAATTAGAACAAAACCGTTGTTAAATAATATTGGGTACAAGCATTTTTATTTTTCGCCCACTTCAAATAATTCTGTTTCAAATTACCCTGTTGTTTGGATTGAGGGCATTGGTTCTAAATCTTTAATTAATGCTCCTGGTGGTAATCCTGATAGTAACGGTGTTGGTGAATTATCGTGTTTTTTTAAAAATCAAAATCTAGTTTATTCACAAAACAATACAGATTGCACTTTACTTTCTGTTAAAACTGAAAAAATTGATTCTTTAAAAATTTATATCAACAATCAAAAAAATATTTTTAGATTTTCTGATTCAGAAAAAATTACTTCAATTACCATTTATGATATTTGCGGGAAAAATATGAACTATAGACTGAATTATTTCAAAAAAAATAAGACACTTGATTTAACAAATTTAAAAACAGGTTTGTACTTTTTAACTATTGAAAATTCAAATTTTAGTCAAAAAACATTTAAAATAATTATCCAATAAAAAACTCAAATCCAATCTAAATGACTCCATTCGCAATTATTACCTTAATCATTATTTATTTTGGATTACTTTTTTTGATTTCTCATTTTGTGAGTA
>JAYTVI010000094.1:0-1766 GCA_043744095.1 Flavobacterium sp. | reverse complement strand
TCTCGGCAACCTGCCCAAGTGACATTGATTCCTATTCGTATGGTCTAGCGGACCTCGTGTCTGGAGGCGATGTTGATTTGGTGTACAGCACCGGTTTGATCGATGATTACGGCACGCCAGACGATCCCAGTGATGACCAACCAGAACTCGAGGTGCTTTCCATTCCGATCAGCCTGAATTGCACACCACCGCCATCGGCTCAATTTCTGGTTTCTTCGGAAGAGATCTACGCCACGAGAGGTCAGGGTTTTGGTGGAAGTGTTGTAATTACAAATTTCGGAAATGCAACCGGAACACTTTCTGTGAGTTCGGACTCAGGCAGTGAAATTCTTGTTTCTGGTTCCGTCACACTGCCACCGGGTCAATCTGGTCAGATACAGTTCAGTGGGATTTGCCCATTTGGTGAAACAGAAGGTCCTTATTACACGGTGCTCAATAGCGCATTGTCATTCACGACAAGTGGCCTTGTACCGGCCTATTCTCTTTCAAGCCCTCGTGTCAATTGCCTGGATAACAGAGGCGTTCCGTCCGTAAGCATTCCCTTTTTCTCTGCTGGGTATGGCACCTTGGGATATGGCGTGCCGTTCAATGTGGCTAACGTTGGTGCGCAGCCGCTGCGTTATAAAATTGTTGTTTCTGTGCCCTCGACAGGCTCAGTAGGTGTGAAGCCCTCACCTAATCAGCTCGCTTTGGAGCTTGTGAACATCAACAGAATTTCTCCTCAACTGTTCGAGGTGACGAATTTACCAGAGTTGGCGGCCAATTCACATGCTGGACCGCCTTTCATTGTTGATGTGTTGTGCAACTCTGATCAGGGTGTCTCTGTGAGGATTCAAATGATTGAGCTTCCTAATCCTGGTGAAAATTTTTCTTACGGTCGCATATCGGTCAAAGAAGTGCCGGTGCATTGCTATTCAAGTGTTGCTGCTCAAGTGGGTTGGTAACACTGCCATGCTGAACGTCTGGTTCGAGCAAGCAATTCGCTCGAACCAGACGATTGTTTCGCCAAGTTATTTTGCATCAATCTTAAGATGTCTGGTTTTTCAACCTCGAAGGTGATAACCCTTCAAAAATTCTTTGCAGATCAACAATGGTTTCGAACCCGAATCAAAACATTTCATCAATGAAGACAGTGAATCCAACACTGCAAGGTTCAGCTTTAAACCCTGCAAAAAACATTCATGTCAATTACTTTTATTCGCTCACTCAGTTCAAAAATCGATTGCGCACCAAGGACATCACGTATTTTTCTGGCACGCTGCTGACCATCACGGCTGACCATCACGGCTGACGGAACGGTTTGGGGCATGGGCGATGATTTCTATGGTCAAGTCTCGGGAAGTGGCGTGTCTTCCCAAGGCCAGTACAAAGAAGTGACCGAACCTCAACAAATTCCTGGACCTGTCGATATTGTCGAGGTTTATGGTACAGGTTCTTTCGTGACCGCATTGAGTTCAACAGGTGATGTCTGGCTTTGGGGATCGGTACCTACGTGTGATGGCGAATATTATGGATTGGCTCCACGCATCCTGACCAACATCAATTAATTTCATATGATGGGCTCAATAATCGGCTCGTGCCATTAAAATGCGCGATCCGATTTTCTTTTGTTTGACCATTTCAGTTTAAGGTCGCCCGTCATCACTGCTCGAGTCCCAATCCTTTCACAATGTGTGCCAACTCGAGTCGGATTCTTCAGTCATGCTTAAGGATCGTGGTGCATACTTAAAAGCAATATGATTCTTGTCGATACTGCCCTGAAAGCC
>JAYTVI010000093.1:0-21476 GCA_043744095.1 Flavobacterium sp. | reverse complement strand
CTAAACCATTGGCAGATTCTGTAACACAATTAGGAAAAAGTGCTGCTATTTTTTGTATGTTTTGGCTTACCAAGTCTGGTGAAGTCATATCGAGTTTGTCGGTCATTTTGCAAAAAAATTGATAAAGGTGTAAACTTACAAAAAAAAAGCAACTATACTTTACGGATAGATTTAACTAAATTAACTTCTTTTTCAATTTTATATTTTAACAAGTTGGTTTAAAACTTAATTCTAACCTGTGCAGTTTCCACATCTATAATAGTTGGAATATGCACACTTTTTAAATATTTTGTAAAATTTTTAATTCCAAAAACATAACATTGGATAAATGGACTTTGATAAATTTCTCTCTCATTACTTATCTCTTTGCAAAATGCAGTTAGATAGTCATCTTTAAATGGTTTCATAGGCAAAGGTTGTTTTGTTGAAATAGTGGTTTCTTTATTATCTTTTTTAGAATTGAAATAAGCAATTAACTCATCAGCAAAATATTTACAGAAATAAAAATAGAAATCTGTTTGAACCAATAAAGCTTTATCTTTTTCTGGAGAATATGCTTCCATATCATAATAATTACTTGCAATAACAAATTCAATATTGTTATTAATAATTATTAAAATACTTGTGAAAGAAAATTTGATCCAGAAGTATTACAAACAGAATTTGCTGGTTTTATCGCTCAAGAAGTTCATCCATTTTTTCCAGATGCTGTTGGCACTGATGAAGATGGATATTTAAATTTTAATACTCATCCTATATTAATTTCTTCCATTAATACTTTTAAAGAATTGATTACAAAAAATCAAGAATTAATAAATGAAAATACTTCATTAAAAGAGGTACTTAATGAACAGAAAAAAGTAATTCCGATTAATTTTCAGAAAAATTTACAGAATCTATATGGTTTAAAAATTTAAAATTATTAAAGTGAATTTCTAATAATCAAATTACAACTGTTTTCTATTTTTTCTTTTTTACCCTTCAAAATCATTTCGGCAAGTAGTTTCCCCATCATTTTAAAATCGGTTGAGATTGTAGTGACACCATTTTCTACAACTTTTTTTAAAGGTGTTTCATTGTAGGATATTATTCCGAAATCTCTTCCTAATTTTAAATTTTGAGTTTTTGATTTCTCAATAACTTTAACCAAATCTCTATCATCTGGAATAATAAATACTTCAGCCTTTTGAATATCGATATTATTAAATTCATTTAATATCTCAAATGAATAAGAGTAGTCTAGACAAAATTTTTCAAAACCCAATTTCATACCCAATGGTTCTCTAAATCCAGGAAAAATTAAGATTAATTTATTGTATTTGTCCAATAATGATTTTCCTTTTAATAAAGCATCATAAATATCTTTAATAAAATTTTGATGTACTGAAGGATACTCAATTAAATCCGAATTTGTTTGATCTAAAATATATACATCATTTTTTGGAAGAGTTTTGATACAACTTGCTGCTCCAACTAAATTGGTTGGCATAATGATATATTTAGTATAGTTTCCGTTACTTTCATTAATTAGTTTTTGAAACATTTCAATATTAAAATGATGAAAAAAAATATCGATTTGAGCGTTATTATTCATTGTTTCAAGAAATGAATTATAAATATCTTCTTTAAAAATATTTAATTCGTCAAATAATAAAAAAATCCGCTGTTCAAAACTAAATTCTACACTTTTTACATAATACCCTTTTCCTAAAATGGCATAAATAATTCCTCTTTTCTTAAGCTCATCAAAGGCAATCAGTACAGTATCTCTGGAAATTGAAAATTCTAAACTCACTTTATTCACAGAAGGAAGTTTATCTCCTTTTTTTAGCCTATTTTCGGCAATAGCAATCTCAATAGACAAAATTATTTGTTTATATTTTGGAATTCCAGATTGGTAATCAATACTTATTAATTTCAAAATTAAAAACTGGTAGTATTTATTAATAAACTAGTAGGTACTAGTATGCAAACCTAACAATAATTTTTACTTTTGATATTATTTTGACAAAAAAAGAATGCAAAAAAATAATAATTCACAAAAAAACACTACTTGTTTTACCAAATCTTTTGGAATACTTCCAGAAGGTAAAGAAATTCTTTGCCATACACTGACCAATAAAAACGGAATTGAATTATCAATTCTTAATTATGGTGCTACCCTATCTTCATTGAAAATTCCTACTTCAAGTAACAAAAAAATAGATATTGTTTTAGGTTTTGAAACTATTGAAGATTATATCAAATCCTTTAATTTACCTAGTGCTCCTTATCTTGGTGCAGTTGTTGGACCTTTTGCAGGAAGAATCAAAGATGGTCTTTTTACTATTGGAGAAAAAAAAATACAGCTAGAAAAGAACCTTGAAGAAAATCACATTCATGGAGGCTTTAATGGTTTGAGCAAAGTTTTTTGGGATATGAAATCGTTTGATTCAACTAAAAATGCTTTGACTTTTTTATATAAAAACAAATCAATTTCAAACTATTATCCTGGTGATATTAGCATCAATGTTACCTATACTATAACAGAAGAAAACGAAGTTGTTGTAGAATTTTATGCCCAAACAACCGAAGACACAATACTAAATCTAACACAACATAGTTATTTCAATTTAGATGGTCATGAAAATGATATAATAAATCAAGAATTATTTGTAAATTCATCAGAAATTTTAGAGACAAATTCAGAGAATATTCCTTCTGGAAAATTTACAGACATTAAAAAAAATGAATTTGATTTTACTAATCCAAAAAAATGCCCAACAATAATTGATACTACCTTTGTTTTAGAAAATCACAATAAAATTGGAGCTACTCTTTTTAGTAAAAAAAACAAACTCAAAATGGAGGTTTACACCAATCAACCTGCTATTCATATTTATGTTGGTGGCAATTGTTTCAATCAAATAAAAGGTAAAGAAAATGCAAATTATCATTCATTAAGTGGTATTTGCTTTGAGGCTCAAAATTTTCCTGATGCACCAAATCATTCACATTTTCCAAGTTCAATTTTGAAAAAAAATGAGACCTATCATCATAAAACAACATTCAAATTCGAAAAAATATAAACTATGAAAAATATAAAAATAGTATCATTAATTTTTGTAACAATTCTACTGGTTTCTTGTTCATCAAACGAAAATCCAACACCAACTCCTACTCCTACTCCAGTTGTGAATGAGTTTATTAGAGGTGCAGATGTTTCCTATTTACCATTAATTGAAAGCGAAGGCACCATTTACAAACATAACAATAACGCCGAAGATCCTTTGATTACTTTAAAAAATGCAGGTTGCAACACGATTAGACTTCGTCTTTGGAAAAATCCTGCCGATGCACATTGTGGTCTATCAGAAGTAAAAACATTAGCAACAAGAGCAAAAAATGCTGGATTAAAAGTATGGCTATCCGTTCATTATTCTGATTCTTGGGCTGATCCTTCATTACAATATAAACCCTTACAATGGGCAAACTTGAATTTTTCAGATTTAAAGACAGCTGTTGCAACTTATACTTCTACTGTTATAAACGAAATTCATCCTGATATTTATCAAATTGGAAATGAAACTAATAATGGATTTATTTGGCCAGAAGGCAAATTGACAACAAACGAAACTCAATATTTACAATTGGTTCAAGCTGCGAGTGCTACCATTAGAAGTCAATCTCCTACAACAAAAATTATGTTGCATTTTGCAGGAATTGATGGCGCTCAATGGTTTTTCGGAAAAGTTCAAACTATAGATTATGATTATATCGGCTTGTCATATTACCCTGTTTGGCACGGAAAAGATTTAAATTTACTACAATCTACTATTAATAGTTTGAATCAAACATATAATAAAAAAGTTTTAATTGCAGAAACTGCTTATCCGTTTACATTGAATTGGAATGATAATACAAATAATATTGTTGGATTAGAAAACCAATTGATATCATTATATCCTGCATCAAATGATGGGCAGAAAAATTATTTGCTTGGCATAAAATCACTATTAAAACAAAATGCAAATGCACAAGGATTTTGTTATTGGGGTAGTGAATGGGTTGCTTTTCGAGGAACACAATCAACCAATGGTTCGCCTTTTGAAAATCAAGCATTATGGGATTTTAATAACAATTCTCTTCCAGTAATGGATGCTTTTAGTCCAAATTAATATGAGAAAAGATCTTTTTTTGAAATTGACATTGCTATTTTTATTAGCATTAAATTTTACTTCTTGCAAAAGCTCAAAATTGACTTTTGTAAAAGGTGCCGATGTAGGTTGGTTGCCTCAAATGGAAGCTACAGGTTATAAATTTTATGACAATGACGGAACTGATAAAGAATGCTTACAATTATTAAAAGATAGAGGAATTAACTCAGTTCGTCTTCGAGTTTGGGTAAATCCAAATGATGATAAAGCAAGCGGACATTGCAGTAAAGAGGAAACCGTTGCAATGGCTTTGCGAGTACAAAAAATGGGAATGCGCGTGATGATTAATTTTCATTATTCTGATTCTTGGGCTGATCCAGCAAAGCAAAACAAACCTGCCGCGTGGAAAAATCATACGTTTTCTGAATTATTAAATGATGTTTACTATCATACTTTTGAAGTGATTTCTGCTTTAAAAAAAGCTGGAGTTACTCCAGAATGGGTTCAAATTGGCAACGAAATTCCAGGCGGAATGCTTTGGCCAGATGGGAGTACTGACAATTGGAATCAATTGGGTCAACTTTTAAATAATGGTTATGATGCGACAAAAGCAGTTGATAAAAACATCAAAGTGATTGTTCACGTTGATGAAGGAAATAACAATGCAAAATTTAGAACATTTTTCGATAATGCCACGGCTCAAAAGGTAAAATACGACATCATCGGATTATCCTATTATCCATTTTGGATTAAAAAGGATTATTCTGAAACCATTGCCGATTTAGAATTTAACCTAAATGATATGGTACAACGTTACAACAAAGAGGTAATGATTGTTGAAGTTGGTGGCGAAGATGATAAAGTTCAAAACACTTTTGAATTATTGAAAGCTACTATCGAAGCGGTTAAAAAAGTTCCAAACAATAGAGGTTTAGGCGTTATGTATTGGGAACCGCAAGGTGCAAAATCATGGAGTGGTTATAGTTTAAGCGCTTGGCTACCAAACGGTCAACCTTCACCAGCATTGGATGCTTTTAAAGAATAAATACTATGAGAAAAATATATTTTTTAACATTGGTTTTTGTGAGTTTGAATACAATTTTTGCACAAAAAAAAATTAACTTAGATGAAGATTGGAAATTCCATTTCGGAAACTCCGCCGATGTTTCTAAAGATTTTGATTACGGAAAAACTGCGTTACTTCACAAATCAAATGTGTATGCAACAACCATTATAAATTCAAAATTTGTGGATACAAGTTGGACTAAAGTTTCGATTCCACACGATTGGGTTGTCGAACTTCCTTTTGTGAAATCGGAACAAGTAGAAATGGACAGTCATGGCTACAAACCTGTTGGCGGAATGTATCCTGAAACTAGTATTGGTTGGTACAGAAAGCATTTTTTAGTAGATAAAAAAAAAGACGACAAACGTTATGAAATTCAATTTGACGGAATTTATAGAAATTCCGAAATTTGGATAAATGGTTTTTATGTAGGAACTAATTTTAGTGGTTATATTGGAAATTCCTATGACATCACCGATTATATCAATTTTGAAGGCGAAAATGTGATGGTAATTCGAGTAAACGCCACACAATATGAAGGTTGGTTTTATGAAGGTGCCGGAATTTACCGTCACGTTTGGCTAAACATTCACAATAATGTACATATCCCAAATGACGGCGTTTTTGTACATTCAAAAGTTGATAAAAAAAATGCAACTGTAACTATAGAAACTGAGGTTGTAAATAAAAATCTAACCGCTTCTAACGGAACAATTTATTCCTACATAATCGACCGAAATGGAAAGCAAATTACCAAAACATCCGAACAAAAATTTACACTTTCTCTCGACGGAACAACTACAATTAAGCAAAAACTTTCTGTAAATAATGCCAATTTATGGTCGTTAGAAAGTCCGTATTTGTACAAAGTAATTTCTGTTGTCAAGCAAGATAATCAAATTGTAGATCAAAAGAAAGTCAATTTCGGAATTAGAACTATTGAATTTGATGCCAATAAAGGTTTCTACTTGAACGGAAAACACATCAAAATACAAGGAACAAACAACCACCAAGATCACGCAGGAATTGGGAGTGCTTTACCTGATTTTATGCAATTTTATCGCATAAAATTATTAAAAGAAATGGGCTCAAACGCCTACAGAACTAGTCACAATGCTCCTACTTCAGAACTTTTAGATGCGTGTGACAGTCTAGGTATGTTGGTTTTAGATGAACAACGATTGTTAAACAGCAGTCCCGAATATATAGATCAATTTAAAAGAATTCTTCGTCGCGACAGAAATCATCCGTCGGTATTTTTATGGTCTATCGGAAATGAAGAGCAAAATATTCAAGGAAATGATTACGGAAAACGCATCGCAAAATCGCTTTTAGCCATTCAAAATGTTTTAGATCCTACCAGAACAAGTACTTATGCCGCTGATATGGGAAATGATTTTAAAGGTGTAAATGAAATAATCCCGATTCGCGGATTCAATTATCGAGAATATGCCGCCGCAGATTACCATCGTGACCATCCAAATCAACCAATTCTTGGAACAGAAATGGGAAGTACAGTAACTACCAGAGGAATTTACGAAAAAGACGAAATTAGAGCTTATGTTCCCGACCAAGATATTACGCATCCGTGGTGGGCAAGTAAAGCCGAAACATGGTGGAAATTAGCTGCCGAAAACGACTATTGGCTAGGCGGATTTGTATGGACAGGATTTGATTATCGTGGCGAACCTACTCCTTACAAATGGCCAAATATCAGTTCACACTTTGGAATTTTAGACGTTTGCGGTTTTCCAAAAAACATTTATTACTATTACAAAAGTTGGTGGACAAACGAAGATATTCTGCACATTTCTCCGCATTGGAATTGGCCAGAAAAAATTGGAAAACCAATTAACTTATGGGTAAACACCAATGCCGATGATGTAGAATTATTACTTAACGGAAAAAGTTTGGGTAAAAAAACGATGCCTAGAAATAGTCATTTGCAATGGGAAGTAAACTACGAACCAGGAATTTTAGAAGCGATTGCTTATAAAAAAGGCAAAGAGTTAATCACAAAAATTGAAACCACGGGTCAGGCACATCTCATTGTTCTTTCTCCTGATAGAGAAACTATAAAAGCCGACGGAAAAGACGGAACCGTATTCAATGTTTCTTTCCTCGACAGTGAATACAAAGAAGTTCCTGATGCTAGCAACATGATAAATTTTACCATTACTGGTGATGCCAAAATAATTGGTGTTGGAAATGGCGACCCAAGTTCTCACGAACCTGACAAATGCGTAGATGGAATGTGGCAAAGAAGTGCTTTCAATGGTAGATGCCAAGTGATTATCCAAGCAGGAAAAACACCAGGCAAAATAACATTGGAAGCCAAATCAAATGGATTGCGTTCTATACCAACATGGATACTAAGTAAATAATCCTGAAATTCTGAACTAAACATAGAACAAGTAAATTCAGCATAAATGAAGAAAAAATTAATTCAGCTTACTTCCGATCATTTCGAAAAGCTCTTTAACAACAAACCCGAACACATTTTCCTTTCCCCAGGAAGAATCAATATTATTGGCGAACATGTGGATTATAACGATGGTTTTGTGTTGCCAGCTGCGATAAATAAATATGTTTGCATTGCTATTTCATCCAATCAAAATTCACTTTGCAAAATTGTAGCCAAAGATTTAAACGAAATTTTCGAATTTGACTTGAACGATACGTTAGTTCCAAATCAAGATATGTGGATCAATTATATTTTGGGTGTTTTGCAACAATTCAAAGAAAAAAAAGCACTCAATAAAGGATTTAATGCCGTTTTTAGTAGTACAGTTCCCATTGGTTCCGGACTTTCATCTTCGGCAGCAGTCGAATGTGGCTTTGCTTATGCGATGAATAAAATGCACAAATTCAATTTATCCAAAGAAGAAATTGCACTCATCGGACAAAAATCAGAACACACTTTTGTAGGTGTCAATTGCGGAATTATGGATCAGTTTGCATCAGTTTTTGGTAAAAAAAATAAAGTTATCAAACTTGATTGTAATACTTTAGACTACGAATATCACAACGCCGACTTTAAAAATTATTCCTTACTTTTATTAGATAGTAATGTAAAACATACCCATTTAACTTCGGGTTATAATGATAGAAGAAATGAGGTTGAACAAGGATTATCTATTATAAAACAACATTTTCCAGAAGTAAAAACGTTTAGAAATTGCACCGAAGAAAAGCTTATACAACTAAAAGAACAATTAGGAGAAATGATTTTTAAAAGGTGCCATTTTGTGGTAAAAGAAATCCAACGTGTTCAAGATGCAGTTGCTGCTTTAGAAAAATCGGATTTTGCATTGGTCGGAAAATTAATGTCAGAAACGCATCACGGTTTGTCACAAGAATATGAAGTAAGTTGTGATGAATTGGATTTTTTAGTCAATGCAGTTGCAAATGAAACTTCGGTTTTAGGATCACGAATGATGGGCGGAGGATTTGGTGGATGTTCAATAAACTTAGTCGAAAAAGGATCAGAAAATCAATTAATCGAAACCATTTCAAATCAATATCGAAGTCAATTTGGCATCGAATTGAAATCATATAAAGTAAAAATATCCAAAGGAACAACCGAATATAAAAGTAAAATTTCCAATTCCTAACAGGCTTTTTAACCTATTAGGTTTAATTAAAACAGTATTAATTTATTTAAAATCAAACCATTAATTAATTTAAGACAATTAAGCTTAATGAAACTTAATATCTTAATGGTTATAATAAAAACTTTTGTTTAGTAATTATATAATATGCAAAAATTCAATCATAACGAACATCCACATAGACGCTACAATCCATTATTAGACGAATGGATTTTGGTTTCGCCACATCGCGCCAAACGTCCTTGGCAAGGACAAAACGAAAAAATTTCGGAAGACAATCGACCGGAACATGATTCAACATGCTATTTATGTTCAGGAAATATGCGCTCAAACGGAATTCAAAATGACAATTATACAGATTGTTTCGTTTTTGAAAACGATTTTTCTGCATTGTTAAAAGAAGAAGTTTCTTTTGAAAATACATCTAATTTCCTTTTTCAACAAAAACCAGAACGAGGCATCAATAAAGTAATCTGTTTTTCTCCAAAACATAATTTGACTTTACCAGAAATGGAAGTTTCAGAAATAGAAAAAGTAGTAAAAACTTGGGCAAATCAATACATTGAATTGGGAAATCAAGATTTCATAAACTATGTTCAGATTTTTGAAAATAAAGGTAGTGTAATGGGTTGCAGTAATCCACATCCGCACGGACAAATATGGGCACAATCTTCATTGCCTACACAAGTAGAAAAAACACAGAAAAATCTTCTTAACTATTACAAAAAAAATAAAATCAGCTTACTACAAGATTATGTAAAAACAGAATTATTGCTAAAAGAACGCATCGTTCTTGAAAATAATCATTTTGTTGCACTTGTGCCTTTTTGGGCAATTTGGCCATATGAAACTTTGATAGTTAGCAAAAGACATTTTGGAAACATCATAGCAATGACAAATGAAGAAAAGACTGCTTTTGCAGAAATAATAAAAGGAATTACAGTCAAATATGATAATCTTTTTGAAACCTCTTTCCCCTATTCGTCGGGAATTCATCAATCACCAACGGATAGAATTGCACATCCTGAATGGCATTTTCATATGCATTTTTATCCACCTTTATTACGAAGTGCATCTGTCAAAAAATTTATGGTGGGTTACGAAATGCTTGGCGAACCACAAAGAGACATTTCTCCAGAACAAAGTGCAAAAATATTAAGAGCATTACCAAACCAACATTATAAAACTAAAACCAATTAACATGCAAACATTAGCAACCAAAGACTATATTGTTTTCTTTCTGTATTTCATTATTATTGTTGGATACGGATTGTGGATTTATAAACGCAAAAAGAAAGAACAAACCTCTAGTAAAGATTATTTTCTAGCCGAAGGTTCTCTAACTTGGTGGGCAATAGGAGCTTCTCTAATAGCAAGTAATATTAGTGCCGAGCAATTTATAGGAATGAGTGGAAGTGGTTTCAAAATGGGATTGGCTATCGCAACTTACGAATGGATGTCGGCGGCAACTTTGGTTATAGTTGCTATTTTTTTTATGCCTGTTTATTTAAAAAATAAAATTTTTACTATGCCACAATACCTACATAAACGCTACAATAGCAATGTGGCAATGATAATGGCAGTATTTTGGTTGTTGCTTTATGTATTAGTAAATCTTACATCAATATTATATTTAGGTGCTTTAGCAATTAGCAGTATTTCTGGTCTAAATATTACATTATGTATGATTTTCTTAGCCTTTTTTGCAGTAATGATAACACTTGGAGGAATGAAAGTTATTGGATATACAGACGTTATTCAGGTTTTCTTTTTAATCTTAGGAGGATTAATTACTACTTATTTGGCATTAAACTTAGTAGCTACAGAGTTTGGTTCAACAGGTGTTTTAAATGGTTTTAATTTAATGACCACACATGCCAACGATCATTTTCATATGATATTTGAAAAAAACAATCCAAATTATATGGATTTACCTGGACTTTCAGTTTTAATTGGCGGAATGTTGATTATCAATTTAAATTATTGGGGTTGTAATCAATATATTACACAACGAGCATTAGGTGCAGATTTAAAAACAGCTCGTGGCGGAATTTTATTTGCAGCATTCTTAAAATTATTAATGCCAATAATTGTTGTTTTGCCAGGAATTGCAGCCTTTGTATTGTATCAAAATGGTCATTTTCAAACCGAAATGCTTCAAGATGGAAGCGTTAATCCAGATAGAGCATATCCAATATTATTGAATTTGTTACCCGTTGGGCTAAAAGGGCTTTCGTTTGCTGCATTAACGGCTGCTATTGTGGCATCATTAGCAGGAAAAGCAAATAGCATTGCCACAATATTTACACTCGATATTTATAAAACAAAATTAAATGTTGATGCTGACGAAAAAAAATTAGTCAAAATAGGAAAAATGACCATTATTACTGCTATGCTTATTGCAGCTATGGTTGCACCTTTTCTAGGTATTGATAAAAAAGGTGGATTTCAATACATACAAGAATATACTGGTTTTGTAAGTCCAGGTGTTTTTGCGATGTTTCTGTTGGGTTTCTTTTGGAAAAAAACTACTTCAAATGCTGCATTATTTGCAACAATTGGAGGATTTCTTTTTTCGATTATATTCAAATTTATGCCAGCAATAGTTGATTTATCTTTTTTAAATCCAATGGGATTTGCAATTCCAAATTCAGATGGAATATATGAAATTCCGTTTATTGATCGAATGGGATTTGTATTCTTAATTTGTGTTATCGGAATGTACATTATTAGTACTTATGAAACTAAAAAAGGAATTCAAACCAATGCTTTAGAAGTAGATAAAACAATGTTCAAAATGTCACCAAGTTTTCTTGTTGGTTCATTAATAATTGTTTCAATATTAGCAGCTTTGTATACTGTTTTTTGGTAAAAGAAATAAATAAAAGTAAATGTATTTTGTAAGTTAAAATAGTATTTATTTAGGAAATGAACGAATAGTAATTGGAGTGTATAAATAATAACAAATAACAAGCTTACAAAAAAACCACTCCTGGGAGTGGTTTTCTAGTCAAAACAAAACAAATTATATTAAACTCAATACTAATTATTTTTTGATAAAGATATTTGTATAATATTTTTTTCCTGTAGAAGCATTTTCTCTAATTGAAACTCCAAAATGTGTAAAGTTTCCTTCGATATTTGCTTTGTGACCTGGACTTCTTAACCAAGCGTGTAAAACAGAACTTGGTGATACGAAGTTATAAGCTACGTTTTCATTTACTTTTACAGCTCCTAAAACTTCAATTATGTTTTCTGAACGTTCTGCAAATAAATCGTGGTTTACTACTTTATTTACAATCATATATTCGTTGTGTTCTTCTGATTTTGCAGAAATATGATTGATGGTTTGAAGTGCATTCAAACCTAAGCTTACTCTATATTCGTTGATTAAATCAACTAATTCTGCTTCGTCAATAGTGTAAGTATAATTTTGTATTAATTCTGGTTTCGGGACTGATGTATCATCTGATGAGTTAGATGAGCAAGATAACAAAGTGAACATAAATGCCATTGGCACTAAAATTCTAAGTAAATTTGTTTTCATAATCGTAGGTTTTAAGTTTTTAAAGTAGATTGTGGGGCAAAATCTTTAAATGTTATTCGTTTGTTGAGACAATGATACGTCGATAACCGTTTAAGTGCAAAATAAAATCGTTGTAATACACGTTTTTTAATTTTAATAAAATAATATTCTTACAAATAATAATTAAAAGAATATTTTTTTTAAACAAAAAAAGACCTCTTTAAAGGTCTTTATATTGTATAGTATATTTTCAATTAAGGTGCTAATCTTTCAATTTTCCAATTATAATCTTCATGCAGTTTGTAGCGTATCCTGTCATGCAAACGATTTGGTCTTCCTTGCCAAAACTCAATCTCAATTGGACTTACAAGAAATCCCCCCCAATTCTCTGGACGAGTAATAACTCCGTCTTTGTATTCCTTTTCTAAGTCTTGTAGCTTGTTTTCTAAAAAATTTCTATTCGGAATTACTTGACTTTGATCTGATACAATTGCACCCAATTTGCTTCCGTCTGGTCGTGAAGCAAAATAATTATCAGAAACCAATGATGAAGTTTTTTGAGCAATACCTTTTATTATAACTTGCCGCTCTAATGAATGCCAGAAAAAACTCAAACAAATATTAGGGTTTTTAAGAATTGCTTTTCCTTTTTCAGAATCATAATTAGTATAAAAAATAAAACCTTCTTCTGAATATTTTTTTAACAAAACCACTCTAGATTTTGGAAAACCATCAAAACCAATAGTTGATACAGTCATAGCATTGACTTCTTCATCACCGTTAAAATCTTTTACTTCATAAAACCATCTATGAAATAAATTGATAGGATCTTCTGGAATAGAACTTTCTACTAGTTCACTTTTTTCGTAAGATTTTCTATAGTCGCCTAAATCATTCATAATATAAGATTCTAAAATTAAATTAAAATTCAAAAGTTACACCATCATTTGCCAAAAGCACATCCGAAAATATTGTTTGAGCTTCTATTTTAAACATTTCAATACTTTCATATCGGGTAGAATAATGACCTAAAATAAGATTTTTTACATTTGCTTTAAGCGCAATTGTTGCTGCTTGTTTGGCTGTAGAATGCATTGTTTGTATCGCAAGTGCTTCTTCGCTTTGCAAAAAAGTAGATTCATGATATAAAACGTCTACATTAGTAATTTGTGGTACAATTGTTTCGTTAAAAACAGTATCTGAACAAAAAGCATAACTTTTGGCAGGAATTGGGTCAAAGGTTAACTTTTCGTTTTCAATAATTCTGCCATCATCTAATTTGATGTCATTCCCGTTTTTTATTTTCTGATAATAACACGTTTCTATTTCATAATTTTGAACAGCATCTAGATTGAGTTTTCTATCGCCTACTTTTTCTTGAAACAAAAACCCATTGGTGTAAATTCTATGTTTTAGTGGTATTGTAGTTACCATTACTTTGTCATCTTCATAAATAATTTCAGATTCAGTTGCTTCCAATTCGTGAAAAAACAAGCCGTAAGTTGTCCAGGAATTTGATAAACGCAATTGCAAAGTAATGATTTCTTTTATTCCTTTTGGTCCGTAAATATGCAAATCGTTTACGCGTTTGAGCAACATAAAAGTAGAAACCAACCCAATCAAACCATAAACATGATCGCCGTGTAAATGTGAAATGAAAATATGATTTATTTTAGAAAACTTGATTTTGTTTTTTCTTAATTGAACTTGTGTTCCCTCGGCACAATCAATAAGAAACATATTATTTCTAATTTCTAAAACTTGAGATGTCGGATTAGTAATGGTTCTAGGTGTAGCGGCATAACAGCCAAGTATAGTTATTTTCAAAAGGTGGTTTATGTTTTAAAAAATGGTAAAATCTAAAATCCTAGATCTCTTTCGATCTCTTCCATTTCAATAATATCATGAGCTTCTAATGTTGTAGGAACTATTAATAATGTACTTGAAATAGCATTAAAATCACAATCACTTGCAACGATTACAAAAGATTTTTTTTCTTTTTTATGAATCTTTGAAAGTGGTATAAAACTTTTTAGTTGCTTAACAGTAACATCATTATGCAAACTAATATCTATAATAATATTATATTTTTCAAATGATTTATATTCGTGAGTTACCTTCATCAAAAATGAAACTAAATCACCTTGAGTATCTTTTATTGTTATTGTATGTCCTTTTTGATCTACTTTCATAGTATTTATTTTTACAAAATAATAGAAAAGTAAAGTTACTACTTTTAATTTATTTAGTAAAGCCAAATTCAGTATTTTAAAAAATAGATTTTAATTAAATATTGACAGTATTTTTTAGCAAATTAACAACACGATTTTTTGTTTATTTAATTTTTGAAGCTAATAAATAAATAACTGCCATACGTATTGCTACACCATTTTCTACTTGATTTAAAATTACAGACTGTTGAGAATCGGCAACCTCACTTGTGATTTCTACACCACGATTGATTGGTCCAGGATGCATAATTACAATCTCGTTATTTAAAGAATCAAGTAAGGCTTTATCTACACCATATTGTTGAGCATACTCACGAGTTGAAGGAAAATAATTGACATCCATTCGCTCGTTTTGCACGCGTAACATATTGGCAACATCACACCATTGTAGCGCTTTTCTCAAATTAGGTTCTACAGTTACTCCCAAACTTTCAATGTATTTAGGAATCAGTGTTTTTGGTCCGCATACTTTTACAGTTGCACCTTGCATTTGTAGGGCATAAATATTTGATAATGCCACTCTCGAATGCAAAATATCGCCTACAATAACCACTTTTTTTCCAGCCACTTCACCCAGTTTTTCTCTTATAGAATAACTGTCTAGTAAACCTTGTGTTGGATGTTCGTGTGCACCATCACCTGCATTAATAATACTTGCTTTGACATTTTGTGACAAAAAATAAGCAGCACCAGGATTTGAGTGGCGCATTACTACCATATCTACTTTCATAGACAGAATGTTGTTGACGGTATCAATCAAAGTTTCTCCTTTTTTTACTGAAGATTGCGCAGCAGAAAAACTAATAACATCTGCAGAAAGTCGTTTTTGAGCCAACTCAAAAGAGAGTTTGGTACGAGTACTATTTTCAAAAAAGATATTGGCAATTGTAATATCGCGAAGAGAAGGTACTTTTTTGATAGGTCTGTTTATCACTTCTTTAAAATGATCGGCAGTTTCAAATATAAGTTGAATATCTTCGGGTTGAAGGTATTTTATTCCTAGTAGATGGTTTACTGATAGTTCGTTCATTTTAATGCGATTCTTGTTGTTGATTGACAATAGTTGGGATTAAATAAACGGCATCTTCACCATCTTGTTCTTGCCAACATACTTTTACTTTTTCATCATTGATAGCATCTACTTGACGACCACGATAATCGGGTTGTATTGGCAAATGGCGACTAAAACGTCTGTCTATAAGTACCAAAAGCTCTATTTCTGATGGTCTTCCAAAAGATTGTATGGCAGTAAGAGCAGCGCGAATACTGCGTCCAGTATATAAAACATCGTCTATAAAAATAACTTTTTTGTTTTCGACAAGAAAATCAATTTGAGTTTTGTTGGCTTCAAGTGGTTTGTTGGTTCTACGAAAATCATCTCTAAAAAAAGTTATATCGAGGTAACCTAAAGAAATATTTTTGATTTGATTTTCTTGATTGAGGATCTTACTGAGACGTTCAGCAAGAAAAACACCGCGAGGTTGAATACCTATCAAAACAGTATCAGAAAAATCAAGATGCTTCTCGATTAATTGACAAGCCAAACGATGGAGAATGATATTGACTTCTTTTGAAGTGAGCAATATTTTTTGACTCATAATGAAGTGTTGATTGGGAGGTAAAAATAGTGATTTTTATTGAGTCATGAAAATTGTTTAAATAATGTTTTAAAAAACTAATTTCGCAAAAACACTTTAAACTATAACTCCAAAAACTTAATTTTACTTAATTTTACTTAATATAACTCAATTTACATTAAGTCTTAATTTCTTAAAAAAAATTCACAAATAAAAAAAACTCCTAAGTTTATACTCGGGAGTTTACTATTTTCTTATGAATTAGAATCAAGAATACATTTTCACTCTCAATTCTTGTACTTTTTCATCATCGAGATAATCATCAAAAGTCATATAACGATCAATTACTCCTTTTGGTGTAAGCTCTACTACTCTATTTCCAACGGTTTGAGCAAACTCGTGATCGTGTGTAGTAAAAATCACTGAACCCTTATAGTTTTTGAGTGAATTATTAAAAGCTGTAATCGACTCTAAGTCTAAGTGATTCGTTGGTTCATCAAGCATCAAGACATTGGCACGTTCCATCATCATTCTAGATAACATACAACGTACTTTTTCTCCTCCAGACAATACCCGACTGGTTTTGAGCGCTTCTTCACCAGAAAAAATCATTTTTCCTAAAAATCCTCTTATGTTCACTTCTTCACGTTCTTCTTCGGTTTTTGCCCATTGACGCAACCAATCTACGAGTGTATAATCGTTTTCAAAAAACGAATGATTATCAACAGGTAAATAAGCTTGATTGGTGGTAACTCCCCAATCATAAGTACCAGAATCTGGTTTTTGATGTCCATTTAAAATTTCATAAAAAGCAGTTGTAGCCCTTGAATCTTTTGAAAATAAAACAATTTTATCACCTTTTGCTATATTCAAATCTACGTTGGTAAACAACACGTCACCATCGGTAGAAGCGCTTAAATTTTGAACATTTAATATTTGGTCTCCAGCTTCGCGTTCTTGGTCAAAAATAATTGCAGGATAACGTCGAGAAGAAGGTTTAATTTCAGAAATATTCAATTTAGAAATCATTTTTTTTCTAGATGTAGCTTGTTTAGACTTGGCTACATTGGCAGAAAAACGACGAATAAATTCTTCTAATTCGGCTTTCTTTTCTTCGGCTTTTTTATTCTGTTGCGCTCTTTGTTTTGCTGCTAATTGGCTTGATTCGTACCAGAAAGTATAATTTCCAGAATAATGATTTATTTTACTATAATCAATATCCGAAATATGAGTACAAACCGCATCTAAAAAGTGTCTATCGTGTGAAACTACTATTACTGTATTCTCATAATTTGCTAAGAAATTTTCTAACCAAGCTATGGTTTCAAAATCCAAATCATTGGTTGGTTCATCCATAATTAACACATCAGGATTCCCAAAAAGAGCTTGAGCTAATAAAACTCTTACTTTCAGTTTTCCATCTAAATCGCCCATTAAAGTATAATGATAATCTTCTGAAATCCCTAAGTTTGAAAGCATTGCTGCAGCATCTGAATCGGCATTCCAACCATTCATTTCTTCAAATTGCACTTGCAATTCCCCTATTCTATCTGCATTTTTATCATTATAATCGAGATACAATTCGTCCATTTCTTTTTTTACAGCAAACAAAACCTTGTTTCCCATCATCACAGTTTCAAGAACAGTATGCTCGTCAAACATATTGTGATTTTGGTTTAGAACAGACATTCTTTTCCCTGGTTCTAAATGAATATGTCCTGATGTTGGGTCGATATCACCAGCAATTATTTTTAGAAAAGTAGATTTTCCAGCACCATTTGCTCCTATTACACCATAAATATTTCCGTGTGTAAAAGTGGTATTTACTTCGTCAAATAATATTCTTTTGCCAAATTGAACTGATAAATTATTTACTGTTAACATAGATTATCTTGTATAAATTTTTTGCAAAAGTAAGCATAACTCTTCAAATTCTGAGTGTTCTCGATCGAGTTATTTTACCCTTGAAATAGGATTGTTATATTTAACGATGCATTAACAGAAATAACCGTTTCAACTGAATATTTTTGTTATCCAGCTTTTGCTCTATGTATAAAACAAAAACATACTATCTTTTATCACTTTTGTTGATAATTTCATTTCTTTTTACTTCTTGTAACAAAGAGTTTAAAGCAGATAATTTTACTGCTTATTTTGGTGGTGAAGTAAATAATCCATCCTCGCCATATGTACTTTTTCTAAAGGATACAAAGGTTATAGATAGTATAAAATTAGACAAAGACAATCGATTTTTTATCAAATTTGATTCACTTACTCCCGGTTTATATACATTCAAAAATGAACCCGAGTATCAATATGTTTATTTTGATAAAAACGATAGTATAATGGTACACATCAATTCTAAAAATTTTGATGAATCAATAGTTTTTTGTGGAAGAGGAGATCAAAAAAACAATTTTTTGATGGATTTATATCTTAAAAATGAAAATGATAAGAATACCTATTTTGACATTTTTGATTATGATATTCCGAAGTTTACAAAAACTATAGATTCTACATATAGTAAATTGACTAAATATTATATTCGCAAAAAAGAAGAGATAAAATGGAGTGATGACTTTGATCATTTTGCAAAAGCTGCCTTAGATTTTCATTATTATTCAAAAAAAGAAATGTATCCCAACATACATAAAATAAGAAGTGGCATTGATATTTGCGATCAATTGCCAAAAAATTATTATGATTTCAGAAAAAATATTGATTTAAATAGTTCTGAATTGACAGGATTTTCTCCATATGTGATGTATTTATCAAATATGTTAAATAATACTGGAGCTATCAATTATCACAATCATTTCACAGAATTGGATTTGGCTTTAAAAATAAATATCAATAAATTAAATATTGCAGATACTCTAATTAAAAACGAAAAAGTAAAAAATACGATTCTAAACAACATTGCCTTTACTTATTTGCTTGAAGATCAGAACGTAATAAACAATCAGAAGTTTTTAGATATTTATAAAAAATATTCTACTGATAAAAGTCAGAAGAATGAAATATTAAAAATTGGTAATGCTATTCAATTATTAAAAGAAGGAAATTTATTACCACAAGTAAATTTAGTTGACGCAAAAGGTGTTATTTATTCATCAAATTGTATTCCAAAAAAGAAAACTGTAATTTTCTTTTGGACAGAAAATTTAACTTCTCATTTGATTGGAGTTCATAAGAAAATAATGGTATTAAAATCAAAATATCCTGATTATGAATTTATTGCAATAAATTTAGATTCTGATCAAGACAAATGGAATGCACAATTATCAAAATACAATTTTGATGGAATTCCAGAATATAGAGCTCATAACTTTGAAGATTTAAAATCAAAATGGGCAATTACAAAAGTGCATCGAACTATTATCCTAAATGCAGATAATACAATAAAAAATGCCTTTACCAATATTTTTGATGTCAATTTTGAAAACAACCTAAAATAGGTCAAAACTACTATTTGTAATTTAGACAACTCATTTCGTTTTTTTAACAGTTTAACAATTTGTTTTACAATTTTACTGTTTAAAATAATTTAAATTTAGACATCAAATTAAACAGAATTTCTTAATTTTGCAACTTCAAAAAAATTATGTTTTAGACACATTGTATTATGGTAAAAGATTTATTCGAAAGAATTCAAAACAATAAAGGACCATTAGGAAAATGGGCTTCACAAGCAGAAGGATATTTTGTTTTTCCAAAATTAGAAGGAGAACTTGGACCAAGAATGACGTTTCACGGAAAAAACATTTTAAACTGGAGTTTGAATGATTATTTAGGACTTGCCAATCATCCAGAAGTACGCAAAGCTGATACTGATGCTGCAATACAATATGGTGCTGCATATCCTATGGGAGCTAGAATGATGTCTGGTCATACAGATGCTCACGAACAATTAGAAAAAGAATTAGCGGCTTTTGTAATGAAAGAATCTGCCTATTTATTGAATTTTGGATACCAAGGAATAATGTCAACTATTGATGCATTGGTTACTAAAAATGATATTATAGTGTATGATGTTGATGCTCACGCTTGTATTATTGATGGTGTTCGTTTGCATATGGGAAAACGTTTTACCTACCGACACAATGATGTTGAGAGTATGGAAAAAAACTTGCAACGAGCTACAAAAATGGCCGAAGAAACAGGTGGAGGAATTCTTTTTATTACCGAAGGTGTTTTTGGAATGCGTGGTCAACAAGGAAAATTGAAAGAAATAGTAGCGCTTAAACAAAAATATAATTTCAGATTATTAGTAGATGACGCGCATGGTTTTGGTACACTCGGAAAAACTGGAGCAGGTGCTGGTGAAGAACAAGGTGTCCAAGATCAAATTGATGTTTACTTTTCTACTTTTGCAAAATCAATGGCAAGTATAGGAGCATTTATTGCTGCCGATAAAGATATTATAGATTATTTGAAATATAATTTACGTTCGCAGATGTTTGCCAAATCATTACCAATGATTCAAACAGTTGGCGCATTAAAACGATTAGAATTACTAAGAAATTCTTCTGAGTTGAAAGACAAACTTTGGGAAAACGTAAATGCTTTACAAAGTGGTTTAAAAGCACACGGATTTAATATCGGAGACACAAATACTTGTGTTACTCCAGTTTATCTTGAAGGAAGTATACCCGAAGCAATGATTATGGTAAATGACTTGAGAGAAAACTATGGTATCTTTTTATCGATTGTTGTATATCCAGTTATTCCAAAAGGGATTATATTATTACGTATGATTCCAACATCTTCGCATAGTTTATCAGATATTGATGAAACACTTTCAGCGTTTGATGCCATTAGAGAAAAATTAGAAAACGGAACTTATAAAGAAATTGCTGAAAGAACGACAGTAGATGTTTCTTAAATAATAATATCTTTTGTAATATAAAAAACCCAATCTTTCGATTGGGTTTTTTGATATAAGTAAGTAATTCTAAATTGAGTTGATAAAACGTTTATTTTACTTTATTAAGTATTGCTTTGAAAGCTACTGGGTGATTCATAGCTAAATCTGCAAGAACTTTACGGTTCAATTCGATGTTATGCTTTTTTACTTTACCCATAAATTGAGAATAACTCATTCCTTCTAATCTAGCTCCAGCGTTAATACGTTGAATCCATAAAGCACGGAAATTTCTCTTATTTTGTTTTCTATCTCGGTAAGCATAGCACATTGCTTTCTCAACCGCATTTTTAGCAACTGTCCAAACGTTTTTACGACGACCAAAGAAACCTTTGGCTTGCTTCATTATCTTTTTTCTTCTTGCTCTTTTAGCAACTGAATTTACTGATCTTGGCATAATTTTTT
>JAYTVI010000092.1:0-5704 GCA_043744095.1 Flavobacterium sp. | reverse complement strand
GAATAATCGCAATTTCAACATCATTATGAACACCGTTTGGTGTGATACAGAAATTTTGAGTTTGTGTAGAACCGTCTAACGAAGCAAAATTTAAGGTTGCTGTTGCTGGCGAAATTGTAAAATAAGGATTTTCAAATTGAGGTGTTAATTCAAAATTGCCTGTTTGGGTAAAAAACGAATAATTACCAGCTGTGTTAGAAAATGATGCGCCAGAAAGTGTCCCGTCGTTGATGTTTATTTTTACATCTTTAGGATGAAAATCATTTGCATCACAACCATTGTTGTTGATGTCTAAAGTTGCAGTGCCAGTTATGGTATTATGAATTCCTCCAGGAATAAAGGTGCAGTAAGAGTTTACTTGAATGTTTGTTAAGTTATCATTTGTCAATATTTGTTCTAAATATGGTATATTAAAATCGTCAATACATATCAATTGTAGATTTGGGCAATCTATTAAATTTAAATCTAAAATATAAGAATTATGATTGACACCATTTTTTAGATTAATAGATGTTAAATTTGGATTACTTTGAAGTTTATAGCCAAAAGATAAAAATTGAATATTGTTTATCGATTGACTAATGTCTAGAGTAGTAAATAAATTATTACTACAATATAAATTAGTTAAATAATGTAAATTAGATAAATCCAAAGTTGTTATTTGGTTGTTTTCGCAATTCAAATTTGTTAAACTAGAATTATTAGAAAGGTTTAAAGTAGTAATGTTGTTAAAACCACATGCCAAGGAATTAAGTTGTGTTAAAGCATTTAAATCAATAGTATTTAGCAAATTTTGCCAACAATACAAATTAGTTAAATTAATTAAAGGAACTACATTTAGACTAGTCAATTGATTATCACTACAATTTAAATATATTAAATTAATTAAAGGGGTTACATTTAGATTAGTCAACAGATTACCACTACAATTCAAATAAGTTAAATTGGAGAGATTAGAAACATCAATAGAAGTTAAGTTATTAACAGAACAATCCAAGCTTGTTAAAAAATTTAAACCTGTTAATTCTATATTAGAAATACCTACGCTTGAGATTGAACGTTGACCTGAGCAATTCAATGTCTGTAGATTTGTCATATTGCTTACTATAAGTGATGTCAAAGTGTTATTACTACAATCTAGATTTATAATATTGTTTGCTCCTGTTGTTATTAATGAAGTTAAATTAGTTGAATAACTACAATTTAAATTTTGAAGATTAGTTAATCCACTTAAATCTAGAGAGGTTAAACTAGAATTTCTACAATTTAAATTTTGAAGATTGTTTAAACCACTTACGTCTAAAGAAGTTAAACTATTATCATAACAATTTAAATATAGAAGATTTGTAAGTCCACTAACGTTTAATGAAGTTAAATTAGAACAATAAAAACAATTTAAAGTTTGAAGATTTATAAGCCCACTTAAGTTTAATGAAGTTAAATTATAACAATAAGAACAATTTAAATTTTGAAGATTTGTTAGGCTAGTAAGATTTAAACTGGTAATATATGTACCATCCAACTTTAAGGATGTTAAATTACTAAAAGCTTCAATTCCAGTTACATCTACAATACTGTATGATAATTGTAAAGAAATTAACGAAGTAACAAACAATGCCTCACTCACTTGAATTTCTCCATCGCTATTGGTGTCAATAGCTGGTGAATATTCTAATAAAGCGGCTTTGAAATTCGCATCAGGAATATTCACAATTTGGGCTTGACTAAAAACAGCAATAAATAATAAGGTCAGTGTAAAATGTAGCTTTTTCATAATTTTTCAAGTATTAAAACAGTAAATAAATTAGTATGTTACTATTTCTGTAAAATTACAGTTATAATTTAACTTGAATGGGAGTGAATTAGAATTCGATGGGTTTCAATTAGAATTCGATGGGTTTGAATGAGAATTCGATAAAAATGATGCTGTTTTAAGCGGTTGAATAATTAGCTGTTTATTGTAAATTTTGATTTGTGAAATTATTTTTCGAATGAAAATGAGATCAAGAGCAAGAAAATTTTTCTAACAAGTTGTCTGCAAAAGGGATTATTTTTTAAAAATAAAATAAACCGCTAGGACCAAAAAGCAAAATCCTACAGCGTGATTCCATCTAAAAGTTTCATTTTTGAAAAACAACAAAGAGAAAATCACAAAAATTATCAACGTAATCACTTCTTGAATAACTTTGAGTTGCATCAACGAAAAAGGACCGCCATTACCTTCATAGCCAATTCTATTAGCTGGAACTTGGCAGCAATATTCAAACAATGCCAAACCCCAACTGATTAACACAATGGTGATTAATCCTGCATTTTCAAACCATTTGAGTTCTTTAAATTTCAAATGTCCGTACCAAGCCAATGTCATAAAAATATTGGAAAGCACTAACAAACCTATTGTGAAAAAGCCCTTCATTTTTGTATATTATCTTATCTCTTTCCTCTTTTTTCTCTCATCTCTCATCTATAATCTTTCCTCTTGCATCTTTCCTCTTTTTTCTCTCATCTCTCATCTCTCATCTCTCATCTCTCATCTCTCATCTCTCATCTTTCCTCTTGCATCTTTCCTCTCTCATCTCTCATCTCTTATCTCTTATCTCTCATCTCTCATCTCTCATCTCTCATCTCTCATCTCTCATCTTTCCTCTTTTTTCTCTCATCTCTCATCTCTCATCTCTCATCTCTCATCTTTCCTCTTTCCTCTTTTTTCTCTCATCTCTCATCTCTCATCTCTCATCTCTCATCTCTTATCTCTTATCTCTCATCTCTTATCTCTTATCTCTTATCTCTCATCTCTTATCTCTTATCTCTCATCTCTTATCTCTTATCTCTCATCATAACTCATTTCGCTATTTCTTAAACATCTTCATCAATATCCCAAAAGCACCACGAATAAAACTAGCACTAGTGACGACTTTTACCACCGATTTTCCGATTACGGTAGCAGTACTTGGTTCGTTACTTTTTTTCTCTTCTTCTTGCACTTCTTCGGCTTGTTGCACTGCCGATTCTATTTTTTTGGTCAACATTTCATAAGCACTATCACGATCAATTTCTTCGGAATATTTTCTAACCAATTTAGATTTCGAATTAATAGTTTCAATTTCAGTAGCAGTCAGAATATCCATTCTACTTTGTGGCGCACGCATCATTGTTGCTGCAAGTGGTGTTGGAATTCCTTTTTCGTTTAAGGCAGTCACCAATGCTTCACCAATTCCGAGAGAAGTCAATAACTCATCGGTTTTATAAAAATCAGAAGTAGGATAATTGTCCGCCGTCATTTTGATAGATTTTCTATCATTTGCAGTAAAAGCTCTCAAAGCATGTTGGATTTTCAACCCCAATTGTGCCAAAACACCACTTGGTACATCCATAGGATTTTGAGTAATAAAGAAAACGCCAATACCTTTTGACCGAATCAATTTGACCATAGTTTCTATTTGATCTAACAAAGTTTTGCTCGCTTCATTAAAAATCAAATGCGCTTCGTCTATAAACAAAACCAATTCTGGTTGATCTGCATCGCCTTTTTCAGGCATTTGTTGGTATATTTCTGCTAAAAGACTTAGCATAAAAGTCGAGAATAATTTGGGTTTGTCTTGAATATCTGTCAAACGAATAATATTGACATACCCTTTGCCGTTTTCGTCAAAACGCATCAAATCATTAATATCAAAAGAGGTTTCTCCAAAAAACATATCGCCACCTTGTTGTTCAAGTTCAATAATTTTTCTTAAAATCGTTCCGGTTGTAGAGGTCGAAATCTTACCATAACTTTCTTCAATATCTTCTTTTCCTTCTTCGGTGATGTAATTTAAAACTTTTTTAATGTCTTTCAAATCCAATAAAGGCATTTTATTATCATCACAATATTTAAAAATAACTGCAACAACGCCAGCTTGTGTATCATTCAAATCTAGAATTCTAGAGAACAAAACAGGACCAAATTCGGTTACAGTTGCACGAAGTCTCACACCATTTTGCTCAGAAAGAGTCAATAATTCAACAGGAAAATTAGCTGTTGAATAAGGAATGTTTATTTTTGAGTGACGTTCTGTGATAAAAGGTTTCTCTTCACCAGGCATTGCAATACCAGAGAAGTCCCCTTTTATATCCATCATCAAAACCGGAATTCCAAGTTCAGACAATTGTTCTGACAAAACTTGAATAGTTTTGGTTTTCCCAGTTCCAGTAGCACCAGCAATCAATCCGTGACGGTTTAAGGTCTTTAGAGGAATTTTTACATGCGCCTCTGACAAAGGCATTCCGTCAAGCATTGCGGCACCAAGAATAATGTTTTGTCCTTTAGAAGTATATCCTTCTGTAATGGTCTGAATAAAGTTGGTTTTTGTGTCCATATATAAAGTGTGCTTTTTTTTATTTGAAATAGTTCGCAAGATATTAATTTTTTTTAGCAACCTATATAAATGCTTTTTTTAAAAATTATGTTAAAAGAAAATTAATTTAAAGAAATGTTTTTCATTTCAAAGTCTGTACAATATATTGAATGATTACTACGTTATAGTTTAAAATAATGATTAAACAATTGTAAAATTATGATTTAAGGCTTTTTTTTTGAAATATATTTAAAATCAAATTTTCATTAAAAAAAAGTCGATTTAAATTAATTACAATTAAATTAAAAAAAGTTTTTTTATTTAAACTAAAAAATTAAATTTGCTCCTATTCAAAAATTATTTACAACTAAAATTATAATTATTTAAAACTATTAAAATTAGAAAAAATGGCAAACGTTAAAAAAGAAGGTAGCTCAAACGGAGGAGGAATGTTCTCAGGAATTGTAATCATTGCGTGTATATTCGTAGGATGGATTATTTGGAATTTCATTATGGGTAATGGTTCGAATTTTGAAGGAGGAGTTAATACTGGTGCACCACTAAAAGGGAATTACTTGGCAATGGTTTACAAAGGAGGGCCAATCGTTCCTGTATTGATGGGTTTATTATTAATGGTTGTTGTTTTCTCAATAGAAAGATATTTTGTAATTACTAAAGCTACCGGAAAAGGTAATTTAGATCAATTTATGAAAAATGTACAAAACAGCATTAAAAGTGGAAATATTGACGAAGCAATTGGAGCTTGCGACAAACAACAAGGTTCTGTTGCAAACGCAATTAGATCTGCATTGGTAAAATACCAAGATGTTAAAAAAGAAGGTTTTAATAGCGAAGAAGCGTCAGAAACTATCCACAAAGAAATAGAAGAAGCAACTTCTTTAGAAATGCCAATGTTAGAACAACACATGACTATATTGTCTACATTAGTATCTTTAGGAACTCTTGCAGGATTACTAGGAACTGTAACAGGTATGATTAAAGCATTTGCTGGATTAGCTGGTGGTGGTGGAGCAGATTCTGCTGAACTTGCAAACGGTATTTCTGAAGCATTGATTAATACTGCAACGGGTATCTCAACTTCTGCATTAGCAATTATTTGTTATAACTTCTTTACTTCAAAAATTGATAGCTTAACGTATGCAATTGATGAAGCAGGAACTACAATCGTAAATACTTACAGACATTTCAGAGGTAGCTTAAAACAATAATTTTGATATTTAATATCAATAAATACTATATAAAACAATGGCAATAAAAATGAAAAAAAAATCAACATCTACCGATATGACGGCGATGTGTGATGTTGCATTCCTTTTGCTTACGTTCTTTATTTTGACTGCTACTGC
>JAYTVI010000091.1:0-21679 GCA_043744095.1 Flavobacterium sp. | reverse complement strand
TTCGCCGACTTTACTTGAAGGGGGCTTTACACAAACCTTCTGCAGCTTCGCTGCAGAAGGTTTTTTAACACTCATCCACTCATTCAAGCAAGCTTGTTTCGTGGCTTCGCATTAAAAAACCCCTCAACTGCGTTGAGAGGTTTTGTGTAGCGAGAATGGGAATTGAACCCATCACCTCAGGGTTATGAATCCTGCGCTCTAACCAACTGAGCTACCTCGCCTTATTTCGTTAATAAATTGTTCCTTAACGCGGGTGCAAATATAAAACTTAAATGATAGGGAACAAATATAAAATACAAAAAAAAATTATTTTTGAAAACACTTTTTTTTTGATTTAATAATATATATATTTCGAAAAAATATAACCCAATTGTAATGGATTTAAAATCACGATACGAACTAGAATTTCCTATAAACTCTTCACCACAATTACTATATCAATACATTTCTACACCTTCGGGTTTGTCAGAATGGTTTGCAGATAATGTAAATTCAAGAGGTGAGTTTTTTACATTTATATGGAATGATTCAGAAGAGAATGCCAGATTATCATCAAAAAAAACTGGAGAAAAAATAAAATTTAGATGGATTGATGAAAAAAATAATGATACTGATTATTTCTTTGAATTAAGAATCCTTGAAGATGAGATTACTAAAGATGTTTCTCTAATGGTTATAGATTTTGCAACAGATGATGAGCTTGAAGAGGCAAAATTATTGTGGGAAAATCAAATTTCTGATTTAAAACACGTAATAGGTTCTGTATAATAATTAGTATTTAACACTTATATTTGCCCTAAATTTTAGGGCTTTTTTTTATGGTAAATTTTAATGGAACAATCTATACTTCGGATAATAATTTATTAAACAACAATAGAGCTTTTCTTTATGGTGATGGTGTTTTTGAAACAATAAAAATTATTGATAATAAAGTACTTTTTTTAGAAGATCATTATTTTAGATTAATGTCTGGAATGCGAATTATTCGTATGGAAATCCCTATGAATTTTTCTTTAGAATATTTTGAAGAACAAATACTATTGACTGCAAAAGCGAATTCAATTTTAGAATCTTGTAAGGTTCGCATTACAGTTTTCAGAAATGACGGTGGGTTATATTTACCAGAAACTAATGAAGTTTCTTTTATAATAAAGGCAACCAAAATAAACGAAAAGAAATATTCAATTACAAACAATGAATATGAAGTAGATTTATACAAAGATTTTTATGTTTCTAAACAATTATTGTCTTCCATTAAATCTACAAACAGAATACAAAATATTACGGGTAGTATTTTTGCAAATGAAAATGATTTACAAAACTGTATTCTAATAAATGAAAGTAAAAATGTTGCAGAAGCATTAAACGGTAACATCTTTATGTTAGTCGAAAATAAATTATTTACACCGCCAATATCAGAAGGTTGTTTGAATGGAGTTATGCGCAAACAAATTTTAAGTATTGCAAAGCAAATTGATAATTTAGAAGTTTTTGAAGAAATAATTTCTCCATTTGATCTTCAAAAAGCGGAGGAGTTGTTTATTACTAATGTTATAATCGGAATTCAACCGATTACAAAATATAGAAAAAAAGAATTTGGGTTAGAATTAGCAAACAAATTAATGATAAGATTAAATGAATTAATATCAAATTAATTCAAAAGTGGATTTTCTGGTGCGTTTGACCATAAAATATATTCACCACCTAATTCTAATATTTTTTCTTTCCAGAAATCTGTTGTAGACTTACCAATTATTTTATTTTGATAAAGATTTTCGGTTACTATCCACGAGTTGGCAAGCATTTCATCTTCCAATTGTTTGGATTCCCAACCAGTGTATCCTAGAAAAAAACGAATATTGTCTTTTTTTATTTTACCTTCATTAATAAGTTCACGAGTCAATTCAAAATTACCACCCCAAAAAATACCGCCAGAAATCTCAATACTTCCTGGAATTAATTCAGGTACATTATGTATAAAATATAAATTATCTTGTTCTACCGGACCACCGTTATATATTTTGAAGGTAGCTTCTACATCAGGCACCAAATCATTAATGGTGTATTTTAAAGGCTTGTTGATAATAAAACCTACCGATCCTTCTTGATTATGATCTGCTAATAATATAACAGATCTATTAAAAGATAAGTCTCCTATTATTGATGGTTCTGCAATAAGTAAATGTCCCTTTTTTAGTTTTTCTGAAATCATTTTCTTGCAATTTTTATTAAAATTAACAATTATTTTCTAGATTTCATTAAAAAAACAAAAAAAGATAAAAAAAAGTCTCCTATGTGGAGACTTTTAATTAATATGTAACTAATTTTGACTAGTTTACTGATCCTTCTAAATCTGCACCAGCTTTGAATTTTACAACATTTTTAGCTGCAATTTTGATAGTTTTTCCTGTTTGAGGATTTCTACCGTCTCTAGCAGCTCTTTTAGATACTGACCAAGATCCGAAACCTACTAAAGATACTCTTCCTCCTTTTTTCAAAGTACCACCTACGTTTCCTAAAAATGATTCTAAAGCTAATTTTGCAGCAGCTTTTGTAATTCCTGCATCAGCAGCGATAGCATCGATTAATTCTGATTTGTTCATAATAATAGTTATTAATTGTTGGTTAAACATTTTGTTAATGAGATAACAAATTTAGCAGGAATTCCTTACTACGCAAGACTTTTAGTGTATTTTTAATTATTTTGTTGATAAATGCAGGATTTTGTTGATAAAGTTAGTTGTTTTTATCGAAATTCTCTCCAAATCAATGTTTACAAGACTTAACAAACGATGGCTTTTTCTGTAAATTCCATCCCGTTTAAGAATTCTGAAGCAGTCATTCTTTTCTTTCCAGGAAATTGAAGACTATTTATTTTAATAAAACCATCAACAACACTAACTTTCATTTCTTTTTTGGTGCAAATTAATTTCCCTATAGTTTCTGAATGGTCTAAAGAAATAAATTCTGCCTCATATATTTTGACATTCCATTCTTCATTTTTATCTTTAAAAAAACACCACGATGCGGGATAAGGTGATAAACCTCTTATAAGATTATGAATAGTGTTTCCTTTTTGGCTCCAATCTATTTTGCAATTTTCTTTGTTTAATTTATAAGCAGTTTTAAATTCAATATTTTCATTTTGAATTTTTGTTGACACATTTCCTTTTTCAATCAAAGTTAAAGTATCAATAACAGTCTTACTTCCAAGTTCCATCAATTTATCATGAAGTTTTCCTGCGTTTTCATTTGATGAAATTTCAATTTCTGAACTCAATATCATTGCACCAGTATCAATTTTATCATCAATAAAAAAAGTAGTTACTCCAGTTTTGGTTTCAGCATTTATTATGGCCCAATTTATAGGTGCTGCTCCACGATAATTGGGTAGAAGTGAAGCGTGAAGATTAAAAGTCCCGTATTTAGGCATTTCCCAAACCACTTTTGGCAACATTCTAAAAGCAACAATAACTTGTAAATTTGCATTTAAGGAACGTAATTCTTCTAAAAAAGCCTCGTCTTTTAAATTTGTAGGTTGCAAAAGAGGTAAATTATTTTCTATTGCATATTCTTTTACTGCAGAGTATTTTATTTTTTGTCCACGTCCAGCGGGTTTGTCAGCTGCTGTAATCACGCATACAACTTGATACCTATTTTTGATTATGGTGTCTAGAATACCCACTGCAAATTCGGGTGTACCCATAAATACAATTCTTAATTTATCCATTATTTTTTAAAATATATTTATTATTGGGCAGTATTTTTATTTTATCATTATCTAATAATAATTGAATAGCTGTAAGCACTTCATCTACATCAAATTTTGTTAATTTTTGAATTTGTCTTGAATCTAAATTTTCAGTTTGCAACAAATTCATTATTATTTCAGCTACTAATATTGAATCTGAAACTACATTTTTTTGAGTGATACAATACGAACAAATGCCGCATTTTTCTTTTTTTATTTCGCCAAAATACGAAAGTATAGCTAAGTTTTTACATTCGTTTTTATTTTTTACATAAGCAATGACATACTTAAGTTGCGAAATTTTTTGACTATTTTGATGTTCTAAATATTTTGAAACTCGATTAATTGTTCTTTCATCTTCACGAACTTCATTAAATATTAAAGTCGAGTCATTGTTTTTTGATTGATATGAAATAATATCTTTTTCGTTTAATTTTTTTAATGCATTACTTACTTCAATATCTGAGCGATTTGATTTTTTGGCAATTAGTTGTAAATTAAATGCAGTCGGCATATCATAAATTCCAGGATAAGTTCTCAATATTGCCAAAATAATTTCCTCGTCGTTAGGATTCAAACTCATATATCGAATAACTTCTTTTGATGAAATTATAAATTGTAAATTGATTTTTTCTGAAAACTCTTGAGATAAAGTGATAATTCCTTGTCGGTCTAAAAACTGAATTGCATTGTAGGTTTTTAGCGTCGGAAATCCATATTTTGTACAAAAATAATTAAGATTAAATGTAAACGACTCGTTAATTCCTTCGCCGTAGGCAATTTGAAAATAATTGCAAAGTTTTATAAACATTGAATTCAAAAAACTTTTATCGGGCAAAACTGACAAAAACTGACTTTCTGCCTGCATAGTATCAGAAGGACTTGTCAAAAGCACAGCATAAGCTTTTTCTCCATTTCTTCCTGCTCTGCCAGCTTCTTGATAATAACTTTCTAAATTTTCTGGAAGTTGAATATGAATAACAGTTTTTACATTTGCTTTATCGATTCCCATTCCAAAAGCATTTGTAGCAACGATAACTTGTGACTTTTCTTGCATCCACAACTGCATATTAATATCTTTTTCTTTAAGAGAAAGCCCACCGTGATAATAAGTTGCGGTAATACCTAGAGCATTCAATTGATTAGAAACATCCAAACAAGATTTTCTGTTTCTAACATATATAATAGAAGATTCAGGATTTTTTCTTAATATTTGATTGATATAAAATAATTTATCTTCTACTTCAAAAACCATAAAAGCCAAGTTATCTCTGGAGAATGATTTTTTAAAAATTTGAGGTTTCTCTAAACTAAGTTGTAAAATCACATCATCTTGAACACGACTCGTTGCTGATGCCGTCAAAGCTAAAAAAGGAATTTTTGGAAAATGAGGTTTTAATTTAGATATTTTCAAATATGCTGGACGAAAATCATGTCCCCATTGCGATACACAATGCGCTTCGTCAATAGCAATCAAATTTATTGGTAAGTTTTTTATTCGGTCTAAAATCCAATCACTTTGTAAGCGTTCTGGTGAGAGATATAAAAATTTATAATTTCCGAATTGGCAATTGTCAAGCAAATTAATCATTTCGTTTGATGAAATTCCGCCAGTCAATGCAATTGCTTTAATATCAATTTGTTGTAAATTGGCAACTTGGTCTTTCATTAAGGCTAATAAAGGCGAAATTACTAAGCAAATACCTTCTTGCATCATTGCAGGAACTTGAAAACAGATTGATTTTCCGCCACCAGTTGGCATCAATGCAAAAGTGTCACTACCATTCAAAACCGAATCGATAATTTCGTTTTGTGGCCATCTAAAAGTATCATGTTTCCAGTACTTTTGAAGAATTTCTAAGGCTTTTGGCATTTAGATTAAAATGAAAATTTAGTGATAATGGTTGCTTTATTAAGCCTAACTTCTAGAAAGTTCATCTAATATAAAAACAATTCTATTATCTACACTATCTTTAGGAACTTCAATTAATGAATAGCCATATTTTTGATAGGTTTCGGTAAGGTGATTATAAATTAATTTGGCTTGTTCATAATTTTCATAACGTTCCTCGTCAGATTCATAAATTTCTTCCCAAGGCGGAAGTATAAATATTTTAGAATAAATATTTTCTTTACAAGCGTGGTCAAAATGAGAAGGATAACTATCACCAATATAATGCATATAGGCTAATACATCTGGAATACCTCTGTCTAAAAAAACAATTTCATGTGGCTCGTTTTGAGCATTTTGAAACTGTTTTTTTCTTCCTTCTAGCAATAATTCGCTAAAAAGCAATGGGTTTTCAAGAAACAATTGTTCAATACCTTGTTTCTTGGCTTCAAGCGTTACTTCTCGTGATATTTCTGGATAACAACAGTGCCCTTTTTCAAGCAATCGGTCTATGATTGTTGTTTTACCAGTTCCTGGACCACCTATAATTACTACTATTGCTTTTTGCACTTTTTAGAAATAAGTAGCAAAAATACTCAAACAAATTGGTTTTAAGAAAAATCAAAGGAGTTAAAAAAACAATAAATATCAAATATTCCTAAATTCTAATTCAATATATACCAAATCAAAACTCTATATTTGCTTTTATTTTAATTTTAGAATGGAAGAGGATAAAGAAAAAGAAATTGCAGCCTTTTATGAACGACTCAAAGTTGAACTCGATATGAGTAATACTTGGCCTGCAGAATATTTGTTTAAATTTATTGTTCCTACTGTAGATGATAATGTGTTGCAAGTTGAAAACGCATTTGATTGTATGGGAGCAGTAATCAAAACAACCAAATCAAAAACCGGAAAATTCACAAGTATTTCTGTTGATGTTACGGTTAAAGATGCTCAAGAAATAATCGATAAATACCAAGAAGTTTCTACTATAAAAGGAATTGTTTCACTATAAATATGACTGAAAAATATATAAAAGAAAATGCTAATGATGTTGTGTTTAATTTAGAATACAATTCTGAAAGACAACATCTAATAATTCCTGAATACGGTCGTCATTTGCAAAAATTGATAGATCAAGCTACAGTAATTCAAGATCGAGAAGAGCGAAATAAAGTAGCTAAATATATTATTCAAGTAATGGGAGGTTTAAACCCTCATCTGCGTGATGTGCCAGATTTTCAGCACAAATTGTGGGATCAAATCTTTATTATGTCTGATTTTAGATTAGATGTAGATTCTCCTTATCCTATTCCTTCTCGCGAAGTATTACAGCTAAAACCGGAGATTCTCAAATACCCACAAAATTATCCAAAATACAGATTTTATGGTAATAATATCAAATATATGATAGATGTTGCCAATAAATGGGAAGAAGGAGAACTCAAAAGTGCATTAGTAAAAGTGATAGCCAATCATATGAAAAAATCATATTTGAGTTGGAACAAAGACACTGTAAAAGATGATGTTATTTTTGAACATCTTTATGAATTATCTGATGGAAAATTGAATCTGACTCAAAGTTCTGAAGAATTATTAAATACCTCAGATATAATGAGGACAAATAACAGAATGTCAAATAAAATTTCGGCTAATACTCCACCAAGAATTCAAAGCAATAAGAATATCAAAAACGGACCAAAAAAGCCATTTCAGAAAAATAATAATCAGAATAAATCCTAAATAGAATCTCGGATATCGAGACAAAATCACAAATCAAAAAAATGGGAATTTTTAAAATAGAAGGTGGCATCCGCCTAAAAGGAGAAGTTACACCACAAGGTGCAAAAAATGAAGCGTTACAAATATTATGTGCAGTACTTCTAACACCAGAAAAAGTAACGATCAATAATATTCCAGATATTATTGATGTTAATAAACTTATTACCCTTTTGGGGAATTTGGGTGTAAAAATTCAAAGAAACGGACAAGGTTCTATAACTTTTCAATCAGACGATGTTAATGTTGGTTATCTAGAAACCGAAGCTTTCAAAAAAGAAGGAGGCTCATTGAGAGGTTCTATAATGATTGTAGGACCACTTTTGGCTCGTTTCGGAAAAGGATATATCCCAAAACCTGGAGGAGATAAAATAGGTCGCCGCCGTTTAGATACTCATTTTGAAGGCTTTATAAATCTTGGAGCAAAATTCAGATACAATCGAGAAGATCATTTTTATGGTGTTGAAGCACCAGAAGGATTGATTGGAGCAGATATGTTACTTGATGAAGCTTCTGTAACAGGAACCGCAAATATTGTAATGGCAGCAGTTTTGGCAAAAGGACAAACAACCGTTTACAATGCTGCTTGCGAACCTTATTTGCAACAATTATGCAAGATGCTAAACTCAATGGGAGCAAAAATCTCTGGTGTTGGGTCTAATTTATTAACGATTGAAGGGGTTCAAAATCTTGGCGGATGTGAGCATAGAATTCTTCCAGATATGATAGAAATTGGTTCTTGGATTGGTCTTGCTGCTATGACTAGAAGCGAAATCACAATCAAAAACGTAAGCTGGGATAATCTAGGAGTGATTCCGAGTACTTTTAGAAAATTAGGAATTACATTAGAACGTAGAGGAGACGATATTTTTATACCAACTCACGAAACCTATCAAATAAAAACAGATATTGATGGATCTATATTAACAGTTTCTGATGCACCTTGGCCTGGATTTACACCAGATTTGTTGAGTATTGTATTGGTTGTTGCAACTCAAGCCAATGGTGATGTTTTGATTCATCAAAAAATGTTTGAGAGTCGTTTGTTTTTTGTAGATAAATTAATCGATATGGGAGCAAAAATTATGCTTTGCGATCCACATCGCGCAGTTGTTATGGGACATAATTTTCAGTCGCAACTAAAAGCTACTACGATGTCGTCTCCAGATATTAGAGCAGGAATTTCATTATTGATTGCGGCACTTTCTGCAAAAGGAACAAGTACTATTCAAAACATTGAACAAATAGATAGAGGTTACGAACGTATAGACGAAAGACTACGTGCACTTGGCGCTAATATTGTTAGAGTATAATATTAAAATAATTAAAAATGAGGAACTATTTATTGTTCATTATATTGGTATTTTTAGTATCAAATTTACAAAGTCAAGAAATTAAAAAAGAAAAATCTAAAGCTTATTTTGGTTTTAAAGCTGGTTTTAATGTTTTAAAATCTACTAAAAATGATTATTCTAACTATAATTTTGGATATCAATTAGGAACTACTTACACTATTCCAATGTCAACTAAATTTACTTTTCAGCCAGAATTACTATTTCAATCAATAGGTGGAAAGTTTAAATATAAAAATCAATTTTCAAATTCTAATAGTACTACTTTTGAAGAAAAAATAAGAAATAGTTATCTACAAATCCCGCTTTTATTTAAATATTCAATCTCTAAAAAAGTTGATATAGATTTTGGTCCAAATATGGCATTTATTATAAGTGCAATTAATAACTCTACCTATTACCGAGAAATTGATGGACAAACAACTGTTTCTTATATAACAGAAAAAGGGACTAAATATTATAAAAAAATAAATTTCGGGATAAATTTAGGAACAAATTATTCTATCTCTGATACTATGTATGCAGGTTTTAGATATACATTATTTGTAGATACTTATCAAACATTGGAAAGTACATTAAACAATAGTGTCTTTGCTTTTTCTTTAGGGTATAATTTTAAATAAAAACATTAGATTCTTTCTAAAAAGAATCTAATGTTTTCCAAATAGTATTAAACTGAGAAATTATTTTTTTTTGCTAAAAAGTCAAATAATAATTTTCAAATGATTTTATTTTCATTGACAACATTAACAGAAAATCTATAAAAAAAGTTTTTTCATAATTATTACTCCAGAATGTTCAATATTTTTAATCCAAAAACAACACCATCTTCTTGAAAACCATTTTGGTAAGACCTAACATAATCAACTCTAAACATTTTGAATTTACCGAAACCAAGATTGTCTAATCCTACTGTAAACTCTTGATAAGGACTGATTTTAGGAATCATAATCGAATGATAACCGAGAATAAGATTTGCTTTCAATTTGTTTAATAACGGTAGTTTATTCATTATATAACCCTTGTCATCGTGCTCAAAATGAGCTTCAATATAAGATTCATTTGTGCTGTTTGAATAATAGGGCAATAAATTAAATTCATTCAAATAGCGATCAGCTTGACCAATAAGGGTTTGATTTCCGTTGAAATGTTTGTAGTCTACAAAAGATATATTTTTGGCATTATAAAATTTTCCTGCACGAATATTCATTGCCAGATTTCCTTTGTTTCCTAACGTAATGTCATAGGTTACTCTTGCTTTTATCAAATCATAATCGTATTTTTTATCATTTCCAGCAAAACCTTTTTCGTATCCTAAATACAACGAAGGATATTTGTCATTTCGGATATTGAATTTTCCATCTGGTCGTGACATATATTCTTGTGCAAAATTAATTCGAGTATTGATAATTGCTTTTACAAGATTCTGTTTTTCTATTACGGGTTGATTTTGGTCAAATGGCAATAAGGGATTGTTTGAGGTATAATTAGCATCCGATTTTATAAAAGTATAATCTGTTGTGTTAAAAAGAGGTTTTCTCTCAGAATAATTCATTGTGGCATTTAGCATAATTCCATTGGTGATTTCTCTGCCAAAGAAAATTTCAGAAAAATTATTTTCATACAATTTCATAAAATTATTCTTAAAAAATAAAGTACTTATTGAGTTAATAATTTTTCCTATAGGTTTGTCATTATTAAATTGAGCTGGAATACTTCCTGCAGAAATGCGCAATTCACTTTTGTTTTGAGCATTAAATAAATTAGTATAGCAGAAACTTGGGCGAAGTTTTTTTTCAGATAAACCATAATCAACATTTGCTTTTATTGCAGTATATTTACTTTTCTCCTCATCATTTTTTTCATAGGTTAATGCCGAGTAGAATGTCCAACCTTGAACAGTATTAAAGCGAATACCTTTTAGTAAACCATTGTATTTGAAATTCCATTTTTTGAATGAATTTTTATAAGTATAACCCATAATTGGATCTCCAATATTGAATTTATTACCTTTTCTATCAATAGAATCAAGATAGTTTTGAGACTTTTTCTTGGTTTGCAAAATATCTTTTTTGAGATAATCGTTTGTTTCTTCAACTGTTAATGGTACTGGTCTAATGGTATTCCAAAATGCATCTTCTTTTTTATTGGCATCTTTTTCAAAAGAAAGAATCTCTCTAGTAAAAGTTTTTTTATCAAATTTTGGTTCAAAAATATAATTAGAAAAAACATAAGTAAATCTTCCTGATATTTTAATACCAATTACATCAATAATAAAATCTAATGTTTGAGTATTTTTTGCCCAAATTTTGCTTTTTTTATTATAACTAAAACTTTGTTTTAATGTCAAAGAATTTAATGCTGGGTTCTGCAATTGATTGCCTTTTATGGTTAGATCGATAGCATAAATAGCCCAAGAATCTTCCACGATATAGATATAACCTTCCATCACTGGTTCGGTTTCGCGTCGTGGTATAACTTTTACTTTGTTAATTTGGTTGTTGTTATCGTCAAAAAAAGTACCCTCTAGTTTGTATTTATAATAATTGAAAGCATTATCAGCAATTGGCGAAACTACATTTACTTGAAAAGGAAGATAATTTTCATAACAATCAAAATTTGCAGAAGCAGCAGTATTAAAACTAAAACCATTGTCATTGCCACTAATTTTTGAAGCAACAATTGTTTCTTTTAGCTTGTCTGGTTTCTGAAAAACAATTTTAGAAACTGTTTCAGAAAGATATAAAATTCCACTTCTGGTAGAATCTAAAACATCATCAAAATCATCAAATTTTTGACCTAATATTTTCTTAGGTGCATTTTTTATTCTAAAAATCCCACGAGAATAAAAGTCGGCTGTGTATTTTGAGGTTTGTGCAGCATTCTCTTTTTTACTAACAATTGCATTTTTAATTACTTCATTAGCAGGATTTTTATTCATATCAATCACAACTTCATTCAAAGTAATATTTTCTTCAAGAAGTTGTACATCAAGTTTTTGTACATAAGGTTGAAGTATGTATTTTATTTTTTGAGTTTTGTAACCAAGATACTGAAAAACGATAATACATTTTCCGAGTTTTTTCACTTTCAATTCATATTCTCCAAGTTCGTTTGTTGTTGTTCCTGTATAGGAATTTTCAATAAAAATAGAGACAAATGGAAGCGGACTTCCTTTTTCGTCAGAAACAATACCTTTGAGTTGAGCATAATTAATTTGAAAAAAAAAGAAAAGAAAAAGGAGTAGAATTTTTTTCATAAATACTGTGTTGTAATTTTTTTTCTTGTAATTATTTTATAAAAGATTGAATTGCAATTTCATAACTATTAAGACCAAAGCCAATAATAATTCCTTTTGCATTTGGCGAAATATAAGATTGATGTCTAAAGGTTTCTCTAGAAAAAGTATTCGAAATATGAACTTCAACAACTGGAGTTGTAATTGCCTTTACAGCATCGCCAATTCCTACAGAAGTGTGTGTATAAGCAGCAGCATTCAAAATAATACCGTCATAAGTAAATCCAACTTCTTGAATTTTATCAATTATTTCACCTTCAATATTAGATTGATAATAGTCTAATTCTATTAAAGGAAATTGAGCTTTTAATTTTAAGAAAAAAGTATCAAAAGATTCGTTGCCATATATTGTGGTTTCTCTTTTGCCTAATAAATTTAGGTTTGGACCATTGAGGATTATTATTTTCATTCTTTTTTTTTGAGTAAAAATAAGGTAAAAAGTACAATTTTGAAACATTACCTACAAAAAAACAAACCATCTATATTTATATAATTGACGGTTTTAGAAAGAAAAAAAGATTTATTTAAAAAGTAAATCCTAAAGAAACCTGGATTACTTTATTTTTAACCTCTGCATCTTTAGTTGTATCTGTAAGACCTACAACATAACGTGCTTGAGCAAAAACGTGTTTGGTAAAATTTAGACCCAAACCGCCAACAGCTGCAAAATCAAACGAATTGGTTTTAAAAGTATTTTTCACATTATCATCAATCAGAAAAGAAAATTGCGGACCAATGTCTAAACTAAGTCTATCTGAGATTAAATATAATTTTGCCAATGCAGGTACTGTTACATAACTATAGTCAATTTTTTTAATTATAGAAGAATTTACTTCTGCACCTTGAGTAGAATAAAGAAGTTCTGGCTGAAGAGTTAAATTTTGCAATAGTTTTATTTCAGAAACTACACCAAAATGATAGCCCAATTGAGTTTTTGTTTCAAGATCACCTTTCAAATCAGAAAAATTAGCACCAGCTTTGAAGCCAAATTTCAATACTTGAGCGTTTAACGAATTGAAAGTGTTAAAAAGTATAAATAAGAAAATTATTTTTTTCATACAATTAAAATTTTATGTTTTATAGTAAACGGTTTTATTCTGTTATTTATAGCTTTTGTCATTCCGACGACGGAGGAATCACATAACGTGTGCAACTTATGCGATTCCTCCGTCGTCGGAATGACACCAAAATCAACAAATTTGTTATCAATAAATGCTGTAATTAATAGAAATAAGCGATTTAAACGTAAAATTCGGAAATAAATTTTAATTTATCTTATGAATAACATCTCCTTATTAGTAAATTGTTAACAAGTATGTTAATAACTACAAAGATGCCTTTAAACACTGTTATTATAAAAAAAGATACATTTGATTTATATTAATTTTAAACAAAACAAAAAATGAAAAAAGTAGTATTAACCGCAGCTGCAATATTCGCTTTCGGATTTGCAAATGCACAAGAAACAAAATTTGGAGCTAAAGTTGGCTTAAACTTATCTAACTTTACAGGCGATGTAACTGATAACTCTATGAAAATAGGATTTCAAGTTGGTGGTTTTGCTAACATTGGTGTTAGTGATAAATTTGCAGTACAACCTGAATTAGTTTATTCTACAGCAGGAGCAAAATTCTCAGATGGTTCATTAGATTTGAGTTATTTGAACATTCCTGTAATGGCTCAGTATAAAGTAGCTGATAAATTTAGTTTAGAAGCTGGACCACAAATCGGATTTTTAATGTCTGCAAAAGCTAAAGCTGATGGAATTGGAAGTGCAGATGCAAAAGAACTTTTTAATTCTACAGATTTTGGTTTAAACCTTGGAGCTGGATATGATGTTGCAGAAAACATGAATATTGGTGTAAGATATTCTATTGGTTTGTCTAACATAGCCAAAGATTCGGGTGATGAAAAACTTGGAAACAGCAATATTGCGTTAGCGTTTGGTTACAAATTCTAAAAAATAATAATTATTTGAGTTTAAAACCTCTCCATTGGAGAGGTTTTTATTTATTTATTATTTGTGATTGGTTAATTTTAAGAGAAAAAAATTATAAAACATACAAAACATGAAAAAAATATCTTTAATAATAGTTATGATTTTTGCTTTTGGGTTTGTAAATGCTCAAAAAGCAAAATTCGGACTTAAAGCGGGTTTGAACATAGCAAATGCCAATATTTCTGGTGATGGAATACCGAAAACTAAATCTGTAACCAGTTTTCAGGTAGGCTTTTTTACTGAAATAAATATTTCTAAAAAATTTGCTTTTCAACCTGAGTTGCTTTATTCTATGCAAGGAACAAATTTTGATCTACCGGTTGAAGTTAATGGTTCAATATATAATACAAACGATACTTATAAGTTATCGTATATAAATGTACCGTTAATGTTTAAGTTTTATCCAGAGGAAAAGTTTTATTTAGAAGCTGGTCCACAAATTGGTTTTTTGACAAGTTCAAAATTAGAAGTGGAAGTTATAGGGTATGGTTCTCAAACCCAAGATGCAAAAGAATTATTTAAATCTGTTGATTTTGGTTTGAATTTGGGTTTAGGTTATAACTTTAGCAAGCGTGTAACCTCAAATTTTCGTTATAATTTAGGGTTGTCAAATATTGCTGAAACCGAACCTGGTGATAATACAAAAATTAAGAATAGTGTAATATCAATTTCATTAGGATATATCTTCTAAAATTAAGAAAAATAATTTTAAACCTCTCTATTCGGGAGGTTTTTTTATGTCTAATCATTTTGTTACTTTGCACCAATGAACTGGAAACCTTATATCAAAAGTTATCAATCTTATCTCAAGATAGAAAGAGGTTTGTCTAAAAACACGATAGACAATTATACTTTTGATATTGAGCGTTTGTGCCTTTATTTAGACAACAATCAAATTGCAATTTCACCCTTAAAAATTTCTGAGGAAACACTTCAACAATTTGTCTATTTTGTATCAAAAGAAGTAAATGCACGTTCGCAAGCAAGAATTATCTCTGGATTGAAAAGTTTTTTTTCTTATTTAATTTTTGAAGATTACAGAAACGATAATCCGCTTGAGTTGATAGAAACGCCAAGATTAGGCAGAAAATTACCAGATACCTTGTCAGTTGATGAAATTGACAGTTTGATAAATGCCATAGATTTAGCAACTAACGAAGGCGAACGAAATCGAGCTATTTTAGAAACACTTTATGGTTGTGGTCTTCGGGTTTCAGAATTGGTAAATCTCAAAATATCTGATTTATTTTTTGATGAAGGTTTTCTAAAAGTTACCGGAAAAGGCAATAAACAGCGTTTTGTACCCATAGGAAACTTGACACAAAAATATATTGATATTTATAAAAGCACGATTCGTACACATTTATCTATACAAAAAGGATTTGAAGATACTTTGTTTCTTAATAGAAGAGGAAAGCAACTTACTCGTGCCATGATTTTTACTATTATAAAAGAGTTAGCAAAAATCACAAACCTTCATAAAACGATTAGTCCACATACTTTGCGGCATTCGTTTGCTACACATCTTCTTGAAAACGGAGCAGATTTGCGTTCAATACAATTAATGTTGGGTCACGAATCTATTACAACTACCGAAATCTATGTTCACCTTGATCGAAAACATTTGACTCAAATCATGAATACTTTTCACCCAAGAAAAGATTAAAACGTATTAATGTACATTATTCATTTAAAATGAGTGAGTTAAATTTATTATGTTAAGAAAAAACTTTCAAAAAATGTTAAAAAATGTATTTTAACAGATAAAAATGTATTTTATCGATAATTTATTTTTATGTTTGTCATCGCTATTAAAATATAATAGTTTTGAGTAAATCAAATTTTGCCCCAAATAATTTGTATTTAACTATGGAAACCTATACATATTCAAACCCAAGGTTGCTTGAAGAGAGGAATAATTTTTATAAAAAATTATTGTTTCATTCTCCAGATCTAATTTTTCATTTTTCGATTTCGAAAGAAGGAGATTTTTCTTTCCCGTTTTTAAGTCAATCGGTTATCACACATTTTAATCTATCAAATGAAGAAAAAAGTAAAAACACATTTACGGTCTTAAAAAATCAAATTCATCCAGATGATTTTGATTTTTTTCTTAAAACAATTTATGATTCTAAAAAAGAGTTAAAAAATTGGAATCACGAATTTAGAACAATTGATCCTTTAAAAGGTTTGAGATGGTTCAAAGGTTTGGCAACAGTTGAGCAAGATAATGAGAACACTATTTTTTTTGGTAAAATTACAGATGTAACCGAGAATAAAGAACACGAATTAAAACTTCAATTATCAGAACAACGCTTTCACTTTGCTCTCGAAGCTTCTTCTGAAGGAATTTGGGATCTAGATGTAGCAAATAAAAGAGTATTCTATTCTTCTCAATCGATGAAAATGATAGGTTTTGAAGAACAAGATACAATAGATTCAATAGACAAATGGGATGATAGAGTGCATCCTCACGATAAAGAAAATTATCTTAAAGATATAAAAGCTCATATAGAAAACAAAACTCCTTTTTATGAAAATGCACAACGTGTGATGACCAAAACGGGAGAATATAAATGGATATTGAGTAGAGGTAAAATTATTGAAAGGAATTCTAATAATGAACCTTTACGAATAATAGGTACTCATACTGATATTTCTGCACAAAAACAAAAAGAACAAGAGCTAATGAGAACTCTTGAAATTATTGGTTCTCAAAATAGCCGATTGTTAAATTTCGCACATATTGTTTCTCATAATTTGCGGTCACACTCTGGTAATATAGAAATGTTGTTGGATATTATTGAAGACGATGCAGAAAAAGAATTTTTTGACGAAAGTCTAGTGCATCTTAAGTCAACATCAAGTGCTTTATCTCAAACTATTGATCATTTAAAAGAATTAGTAGAAATTCAAACCGAATTAATACATAAAAAAGAAAACCTAAATATAAATTTATTTTTAGGAAAAACATTAGATATACTTGGAGAAGAAATCAATAAGAATAAAGTTATCATCAAAAATAAAATTTCTGATAATGAAACCATTACATTCAATCCTGCCTATTTAGAAAGTATTTTACTCAATTTTACTTCTAATGCAATCAAATATTCTCATCCAGATCGTGTACCAATTATTAGTTATAAATTTCAAAAAAACAAGTCTAATAAAGTTCTTGAAATTAGCGATAACGGATTAGGTATAAATTTAGAAAAACACGGAAAAAAATTGTTTGGTATGTACAAAACATTTCATAAAAACCAAGACTCCAGAGGGATAGGATTGTTTATTACCAAAAATCAAATTGAAGCTATGGGCGGAAATGTTGAAGTAAACAGTCAAGTAGGAATAGGTACCACATTTAAAATATATTTTAATGAGTAAGTATAAAGATGTTTTTATTGTAGATGATGATAAGGTATATCATTTCATTCTAAAAAAATTATTTTCTAAAAATAATCTAAATATTAATCCTTCATTTTATATCAATGGTCTTGAAGCAATTGAAGTTATAAAAGGAAACATCAATTCAGGGAAACAATTGCCAGATTTGATTTTGTTAGATATTAATATGCCTATTATGGATGGTTGGCAATTTCTAGACGAATTTAGAAAAACCAAAGCATCAAATGAAGATAAGACAACAATATATTTGGTGAGTTCATCAGATAATATTTCTGATATTAATAAGGCAAAAGAATACCAAGATCAAATTCAGGATTATTTTTTTAAGCCAATGACGGCAGAGGATTTATTTAAAATATTTTAAAAAAAAATATGGTATAAAATTACTTTTTAATAAAAACTAAAGCATTCAGTTTTCTGAATGCTTTAGTTTTGCTATCAAATACAATTTATTTAGACAACAAATTTTTTAAAGGTTTGAGTTGTTCGAGATCTATATTTGCATTTTGTAAAGCAGTAACCATTGTTACAATACTTGTTGGGTTCATATCTTTTCCTAAAACCCGAACAACAGCAAATCCGTTTTCTTTTTTATTGGCAAACAATACAAACTCATCTATGTGTTCGTCATCTCCAACAAAACTTACCGATGCACCTTCTTTTCCTGAGCCAAACTTCATTAATTGTTGGTACTTTTCATTTTTTAAAATTGAGGTAATTTTTGCTCTTTCTATTTCAAATTGAGCTTTGTTTTTATCAGTCAATTTAAAAGCTAGAATGTTCATTTTTTCAAAAGATTGCAAGGCTTCACTTTGTGTTAAAGACAATTTTGATTTGTCAATATTTAAAATACTCGGCGATACATCTAGTGCAATAAAGTTGGAATTATCTGTGTTTTCTACAAAATATTTTTGAAGAGAAGGGTCAGAGTTACAACTCATAATTAAAAGACTGAAAAATGCTAATAAACAATACGTAAGTTTCATTTTATTTTTTGCCTTTAGTTGCTTTTTTCAAATCATCACCACCAGGAATTCGCATTTTATCAGTAAGCACTGATATTTCATTCAAATCAAAATCACCGGTTAGAGACATTAATACCGTATCGTCATTTTTGGCACCTTCAATAAACATCAACAACTCTTTTACCTGTGAGTCTTTTGCACCAGATTTCACTAGAATTTTTATATTTCTACCGTTTTCATTTACACGCATTAATTCTTCTAAACCAGACATTTTGATATATTTTTCGGCAGTAGTTTTCATATCGTTTTCTACTCTTGTACTTTTTGTTGTAAAAACTTTTAGGTTGTCTAGTTTTTTAATTAAATTTAAATACTGCAATGCTTGTTTATCTGAGGTATCCATTTTTACTTTACTCATCAATTCAAACATTTTTTTGTTTACAATAATTGAGGTTACATCGTCTTGACCATCAAATTTGTCAAAAGCACCTTGAGCAAATGTAAAATTTGAAGCGAGTGCGAATAGTATTACTAGGATTAATTTGTTCATTATTTCTATTTTTTTATTGTTTAAAAATTAAATTTTTTGAATATTCATATTCTTGTACATAGTGTACACTTTCTATACCAACATTTACATGTGTTGATAACATTGCTAATGCTTTTTGTGTTTCTTTAAAAGCAATTTCTGGGTCATTATACGTTCCTAAATTTTTATTCTGTATGGCTTGATTATTATTATAATACACAAATGTTCCGACTCCCAAAAGCACTACAACAGAAGCTGCAATTGATAACCATGCTGCTTTATGTTTTTTAGTTTGTAATGGTATTTCTTGCGTAAACTCTTGTTTTTTAGCTTGGGAAAAGTAACCAAACAGGGATGAGTATTGTTGTAAATGCTGTGCAACATTTGGTGATGAAAAATAATTCGTCAATTCTTTTTCTTCGGCAATACTAGTTTCACCTTCAAAGTATTTTTCTAAAAGTAGTTCTATTTTAGTGAGTTCCATATTGGTGTATTTTGGTCATATATTCTCTTATTGTTTTTCTTGCTCTAGACAATGCTACCCGAATTGTGTTTTCACTCATTTCTAAAATGGTTGCCATTTCTTCAAATTCATATTGTTCTATATCACGCATCTGTATTATTAATCGTTGTTGTTCTGGCAATTGATATATTATTTTTTCAACCCAACTCAAACTATCTTCATCTTCTATTTGTTGGTCTAAACTTGCGTCACGATCTTTATAATTGGTATGAACAATTTTTAAGTTTGTAGCACGTTTAGATTTCAATTGATCCAAACAATAATTTTTTGTTATTGTCATCGCAAATGCTTCTACGCTAGTGTAGGTTTCTAAATTTTCATTTTTATTCCATAATTTCACTAGAACTTCTTGAGTTGCATCTTCTGCTTCTTCTGAACTTATTAGCAATCTTTTTGCCAACCGAAAGATTTTGTCTTTAAAAGGAGTAGTAAGTTGTATAAACTCATTTTGGTTCATAAAATTTTTCTTTTGGTCGTTTATACAATCAAGACGAGGTATATTATTATTTGTTACAAAGAATTCAAAAATAAAACTAAATTAACTAGATTTACGTTATTAAATATAAAAATTCAATGAAGAAAATAATCAACTTATTCATATTCGCTTTGTTAATTTGTATTTCTTTTCAAAGTTGTGAGAAAGACGATATAAATTCAGTTCCTAAAGAGATTGCAGTTCAAAATTCTATTTGGAAAGGGTTGAATTTATATTATTTATGGCAAAATGATGTACCTAATTTGTCTGATACAAAATTTGCAAATCAAAACGAACTAAATTCCTTTTTAAATGGTTACTCAAATCCCGACGATTTATTTCAAGATTTATTAAACAAACCCAAAAGCAAGTTTCCAGCAGAAGGTGAATCTATTGATAGATTTAGTGTTTTGTTTTCTGATTATACTATTCTTGAAGGCATACTTTCTGGAACTACAAAAAATAACGGAGTTGAGATAGGTCTGTATTATAAAGATGCAACACAAACTACAGTCTTTGGAATTGTACGTTATATTTTGCCAAATTCAGATGCGTCAAACAAAAATATTCGTCGTGGTGATGTTTTTTATGGTGTTAATGGCGAATCACTTTCGGTTTCAAATTACAGAAATTTGTTAGGCAATGATAGTTATACTTTGAATATGGCAAACTATGATAATGGAAATATAACACCAAATGGGCAATCGGTTGCTTTAACAAAAACGGTACTTTCTGAAAATCCGGTTTTGATAAATTCTGTAATCAATTCTGGAACACACAAAATAGGTTATCTTGTTTACAACGGATTTTATCCAAATTTTGAAAGTCAATTGAATGATGCTTTCGGACAACTAAAAGCACAAGGAATTACAGAGTTGGTTCTTGATTTAAGGTACAATTCTGGAGGTTCTATAGCTACAGCAACTCGTTTGGCAAGTATGATTACAGGACAATTTAATAATCAGGTCTTTGCAAAAGAACAATGGAATGCAAAATTAGAAGATTATTTCAGTGCTAATAATCCGCAAACATTACTGAATTTATTTACGAATTCGATAAACACAAATGCAACAATAAATAGTTTGAACTTATCAAAACTATATGTATTAACAACAATAAGCACTGCGTCTGCTAGCGAATTGGTTATTAACGGTTTAGAGCCGTATATAAATGTTATTCAGATTGGCGATGTCACTACTGGCAAAAATGTTGGGTCAATAACAATGTATGATTCACCTACATTTGGCAAAGAAGATATCAATCCGAGTCATAAATATGCTATGCAACCGTTGGTTCTTAAAATTGTAAACAAACTTGGTTTTGGTGAGTATATCAATGGGTTGCAACCTGATACTTTATTGAAAGAAGACTTGAATAACTTAGGAATACTTGGCGATATAAACGAACCCTTATTGAGTACTGCAATTGCTAGAATAACCACAGGAGGAAGATTAATACCACAACAACCAACCAAAGTCAATCAAGAAATAAAAGATACTAGACTTGAAAAAATTCTTGGAAGTGAAATGTATCTTGATGAATTTCCGAATGCACCAAAATAATAAAAATAAGCATTTCACCTAGTATCATGCACTTTACTACGGCTTTACTACGGCTTTGATACGGCTTTGATACGGAGTAGTAAATATCTTATTAGAAAACACAACATTACTATAAATGGAGAGTATTTTAATCTTTATAGCGGTTAC
>JAYTVI010000090.1:0-21729 GCA_043744095.1 Flavobacterium sp. | reverse complement strand
ACAAACTATAACAGAAATTGGTATTCGTTTTGGTGTACTTTTTGGAGTTTTTGAGAATGCAAATTTTCCAAATACAATTAAATAATAAAAGAATTGAATAGCAATAACACCAATAAAAAGATAAAAAATAATTGTCAACATATATTCTAATTGTCTTTAAAAAACGTGTGCAAAGGTACAAATTCAATTATGAAATTGAAATAAAATTTATTTTGGATTTTTATTTCATAAAAAAAGTCTTTTCAAATAATGAAAAGACTTTTGTCGGGGTGGCAGGATTCGAACCTGCGGCCTCCTGCTCCCAAAGCAGGCGCGATAACCGGGCTACGCTACACCCCGAAAGCGGTTGCAAATATAAAACTATTTTTGGTTTTACAAATGTTTATTTTGAAATAGTAAATTATTATTTATGAATAATTAATACTGATTTTTTTTATTCTAAATTTTTAATAAAAACTTACATTTGCAATCTCAAAAATATAATATTATGTCTGAAACAATTGAAAAAATAAAATGTTTAATTATAGGTTCTGGTCCAGCGGGTTATACTGCAGCTATTTATGCAGCTAGAGCAAACATGTTTCCGGTTCTATATCAGGGTACACAACCTGGAGGTCAATTAACAACAACAAATGAAGTTGAAAATTTTCCGGGTTATGTTGATAGTGTAACTGGACCAGAAATGATGGTTCAATTACAAGAACAAGCAAAACGTTTTGGTACAGATGTTCGTGATGGTTGGGTCACAAAAGTTGCTTTTTCTGAGGGTTTGCATAAAGTTTGGATCAATGACAATAAAGAATTGCATTGTGAAACTGTTATTATTTCTACTGGAGCATCTGCAAAATATTTAGGTTTACCTTCAGAACAACACTATTTGCAAACTGGTGGTGGTGTTTCTGCTTGTGCAATTTGTGATGGTTTTTTCTATAGAAATCAAGAAGTTGTTATTGTAGGCGCAGGTGATTCTGCTTGTGAAGAAGCACATTATTTATCTAAAATGTGTAAAAAAGTAACTATGTTGGTTCGAAGCGAGCAATTTAGAGCATCCAAAATTATGGAAGCTCGTGTTCGGAAAACAGAAAATATCACCATTTTAATGAATCACGATACGGTTGAAGTTCTTGGTGATGGTCAAGTTGTAACATCAATTAAAGCAAAAAACAAAACAACAGATGAAATTTTTGATATACCTGCAACTGGATTTTTTGTTGCTATTGGTCATAAACCTAATACTGATATTTTCAAAGATTTTTTAAATTTAGATGAAACAGGTTACATTATCAATACTCCTGGTACTGCAAAAACAAATGTTGCTGGTGTTTTTGTAGCAGGTGATGCTGCTGATCACGTTTATCGTCAAGCAATTACAGCTGCCGGAACTGGATGTATGGCTGCTCTTGATGCAGAACGATACTTGGCCACTTTAGAATAAGAATAAAAAATATAAAAAAAAGACCTAATATTTATTATTTATTAAAATTAGGCCTTTTTTCTTATTTGGATGGTTTTTTATATAAGGTTGCGCTATCCAGAAAGTTTTTAATCTCTATTCTTTGTTCGCCAAAAAGTTGAATTTCAGATTTTCCTCTTGCATCAAGAGTTACTTTTGTACTTACCAAAATACTACAATTGGTATACCCTTCAGCAGTAATTTCTGAATTTTTTGTTGCAAGATTTTTTCCTGTAAAATCGGCGTTATTATCTAATCTTAATTTTAAATCAATCACATCTCCTTCAACTACTGCAGAAGCTTTTTGGTACATATCAAATTTCATTGCATTAGAAGAAATTAACGCTTTCAAAACTGAATTTTTACTCATTTCAATTGTTGTTTCTTCTGATTTTAAATTTAATTCAATTTTTGATTTGTCATTTGCCATTAATGTAAATTTTTTGGTGACTACATTGGCAAAAACCTTTGCATTATCAAAAGTTTTAAAAGTAAAATCACTCAGAGAAATATCTGATAAAGCTGTAATATTTGCTTTTTCTTTTGCCATAGCCATTTTAAAATTATCTGTATATGTTATACGAACACTGAATTTTTTAGAACTAGTAACTTCTTTTTTGCTTGAAAGTTGTAAATTACCACCATTCTCAAAAATGAGTATTTCATCGTGAAGATTATCGTCAGCTTCTATTTCAATTCCGCATTTGTCACCTTTAATTAGAAAAACTTCTATGTTGTCTTCAACTTCAAGGCTTTCAAAATCTTTAATTTCTTTTTGTTCTATTGTGACTACTTTAGAACCTTTAATTTTATCTTTATCTTGTGCCATTATTGTTGTAGTAAACAAAATAATTGCAAATAGGGTAAGGGTATTTTTCATAAATGAAATATGGTATTTATTTTTTTATTAGCTTTTGAATTTTTTCAGGTAATAATTTAAATTTATAATTATCTAAAACGAATACAAATTTCGAACTTTTTCTGTTAAAAATCATTATAAGGTTTATAATAAAATGGGGATATTTTTTTTGATATTTATTTAAATAATAATCGTTTGTAACATTTACATAATTTCCAAGGAGATAGGGAATTGTGTTTTTTGAATACACAAATGCTAAACGCTCAATTTTGTGAGGCATATAATCCGATAAAAATTTATATTCTAATTGGTTTCCTGCCCGTAAATCATTAAAAAGTTCTTTTACAGATTGTATTTTGTTGTTGTTTTTGGTAAAATAAATCCCTTTATGAGAATCTATTGCAATCCATTGTTTTAATTGACTAGAATATATTTCGTTAAAAGTATGTCCGTATTTTCCTTTATAGAAACTATCAATACAAGCCCATTCTTTTACTCGTATTTCATTTATAAAACAAAAGACAGAAAAAATTTGCGAAAAATCACTGCAAATACCACCTTTTTTAGCCAACATTTTTTCTAAGGTTTTATCAGATGCTAGACTTAAACCTGGACCAATAATGCAATTTTTTCTCAAGAAAACTGCTATTTCTGTTGCTTTCTCAAAATCATTCATTTCTGGGTGAATATTAATTTTTGTATTGACATCAAAAAAAAGTTTTGGAATATCTTTCAACTTATTGATGTCATTAAAACAACCAATAGAATCAAAATTGGCACCTTTAAAATTTTCAGATAAAAGGATATACCTTACATAATAAAGTATTGGATGTCTTCGTAAAGACCAAGATATTTTCTCTAAAAATTTCAAATAGTAAAAAGGGTTAGAACAAATTAATATTTTATTCTTGATTGTGGCAAATATATAGAATACAAATTAATACTATAAAAAAAATCATCTCGATTGGAGATGATTTTTCGTCTATTAAAAATTGTTGTTTTATTCTTTATTAATATTTCCGCCAGAACTAGATTTTTTAGTTATGGTTTTTGGTATTGAGTGATAATTGATGTTTCCGCCACTTGATGCTTCTGCATTTAAACTTAAAATAGGGTTTACATCTACAGATCCACCACTCGAAGCACTTGCAACTATATCATTTGATAATAAATTTTCGGCTTCAATTCCGCTTCCACTAGAAGAAGCAGTTTCAAATTCTATAGCTTTTCCGTGAACGGTGATATGACTTCCGCTTGAAGATTCACATAGTAGTTTTTCAGTTTCAACTTCAATTTTTATATCTGCACCACTGCTAGATTCGACCGAAATCGAATTCATTTTGAGTGTATTTTTTGATGTAAAATTGGCGCCACTAGAAACATCGATCCCTACTATTTTAGGTGCTTTAACAATGATTTTTTTTGACTTTACATTAATATAACCACTATAATCAGAAGTTATTATCAAAACTCCATTTACTACTTTTGTGGTAATGTGTTTTTGCAAATTATCATCAGCTTCTACTGTAACTGATGTAGTATTTGATTGCTCAAGCACTATGTCAAGTCCTTTGTTTGCTTGAATTTTGGTAAACTCATCATTAACTTTTCTATTTTCGGTAGTTACATTTCCGCTTCCTTTTATGCCATTAAATTGGCATGCTCCAAAAAGTAAGGCTATAATTCCTGCAACTACAATTTTTGTCAAGTAAATTATAAATTTCATCATGACTATTCTGTTTTTATTGTGATACCGTCTTTATTTATTTTTACGCTTTTTACCTCTTTATCAACAGACTCTTTATTTTTTTCTTTAATGAGGATTCCGTTTTCATTTAATGTTACACTTGTTGATGTTGTATCTTCTTCTTCTTCATTTGAAACATCATTCCACTCGTTTTCATCAGCAGGACAATTCAAACATTTTACTTGTGTTTTATTTACTTTGTAAATATAATCATCTGAACTGAAATGAAGATTAAAGAAAGAATCATCAGAATTATCATAATCTTGAACACTACTATCTGGTTTTACCAACGTTCCTTCTGGTAAGTACAAATAAAGTTCTACTTCTTGATCTCTGAATTTATTAGCAAATTCTGTCAATAAATAATTATCCAAAATCAATTGATTACCAATTAGTTTATAACCATATTTTATTTTTTCAGCTGTTTTTTTGGCTTTAGATATAGAACTTCCTCTAGCTTGTTTGTCTATTTGCAAATAAGGAGTTTTTTCATCTGTTTTCAAAAAAGTGATGTGAACATCATTTGAGTAAATCATTTTAGTATCAGTAGAATCTTCGGTAATTATAAAATCGTGATGATCATTGATATTTTTAGAATAATAATCATTGTTTTTAAATTTTACAAATAAGGTATCTGTTGGATTAATATTCAATTTTTCTTTTTGAACAACTCTACCTTCTACAGCAAATTCTGTTGCTTGTTTTACTCCTAACGAAATTGCCAATCCTACAGCTATCAACCAAATTGCTAATAATGCATATTTAGCAATATTTCCTATTGATTTTATTGCTGGCGATACCAATTTGAATCCTAAAAGCAATAAGAAGAAAAATGGAATTCCGACTGCCAAAAACATTAAGATACCAAATGTCCAGATTGGATAATCTGTAAAATTTCCAGACTCAATAAAACCTTGCCAAGGCAAATCAATTACCGATGTAGTGCCTAAAGTAAATACTCCTATGAAAAGTAATACAAGTGTTGTTAAACTTGACATTATCAAAATTACACCTAAGAATTTTGCAAATATTTTTAGAATGGTTAAAATAAAATCTCCAAACGAACTTCCAACTCTATCTGCTCCAGATTTCACTTGGTTTCCTACTTTGTCAAAATCTACATTTTTAAATTTTTCAGAAACGGTATCAAATTCTTCTCTAACCTTTTTTTCAATAGTAGAAATTGTTACAGCTTCTCCTTTCATTTCTATTTTTTCAGAAGTCGATACAGCTTCGGGCATAACTATCCAAAGAATAATATAGGCCAAAATTCCTGTTCCGTAAAAGAAAATTGCTATTAAGAGTATCACTCGCAACCAAACTTTGTCTATACCAAAATAATATCCTAAACCAGAAAGGACACCACCAATCAAGCCACCTTCTTTATCACGGTATAATTTTTTTGTGCCTCTTTCTGATGTAGAATTGAAATTTGTTTTTTGATTAGGTTGATCGTCATCATTATCAATTCTATAATCTTCTGGTTGACCCATTACAGCAATTACTTCGTCAACGTCTTTTAGACCTACAACGTGTTTCTCGCTTTTTTGTTTATCATTTAATAATTCAGAAACGCGCATTTCGATATCTTTTATAATTTCGTCTTGACCGTTTGAACTAGATAGTGAACGCTTAATTGCTTCGAAATATCGGGTTAGTTTTTGGTATGCATCTTCGTCAATGTGAAAAAACATTCCGCCTAAATTTATGTTTACAGTTTTGTTCATGACTATTATTTTTCGTTTGTTATTATGTTTACTGCATCAGACAATTCTGTCCAAGTGCTATTTAGTTCTGTTAAAAAGGTTTTTCCAATTTCGGTCAATCCATAGTATTTTCTAGGTGGACCAGAAGTTGATTCTTCCCAACGATAGTTGAGCAATCCGTCGTTTTTTAGTCTCGTTAGTAAAGGATAAACTGTTCCTTCAACTACAAGCAATTTTGCGTTTTTTAAGGTATCCAATATTTCAGAAGTATAAGCATCTTTTTCTTTTAGAACAGATAAGATACAAAACTCGAGAACACCTTTTCGCATCTGGGCTTTTGTGTTTTCAATATTCATAATTCGGGTATTAATTTTTTAAAGTGATTGTTCATTTTTTGATTGATGATTGATTTATTTTATAAAAGGTATCGTTAACGGATAATTGTATTCGTCTCCATTAGATGTTTTTATTGAAGCATAAATAATTAAGAAAAATTCAGCAATTTTCATAAAAGCGATTATAACAATAGCAATTATTGCAGTGGTAATCATACCTGTCATATTCTCAAAACTAAAATGGTCAAAAACAAAATCATCACCATTTACAAATGCATCAAAATCTAAATTTCTAAACAATGAAACAAATAAAATAGGCAATGCTATTGCTGCCAAAATTAAAGAGTATAAAAACAAACTCAATTGAAAATTTATAGTATTCTTTCCTTGTCGGTCTATATAATCTGATTTGTCTTTATTTGTAGTCCAGATTATTATAGGAAATATAAAGTTCCCTAACGGTATAAAGTATTGTGATAATGTGCTCAAATTGATTAAAGCTGCTGTTGTGTTTTTTGATGATTTTTCCATGATTAAAAGTATATAGTAATTTCTTATGCAAATATATATCTAAAAGACAGTATCTTGTATCACATAGTACTAATATTTAACAAAATATTAACATTAATATAATCTTGATTATCTCTTAAAAAAGATGTATATTTCCCAAAAATACCAGTAAATATGAGCACACCAGCATTTAAAATTAATGTCTTTTTATTCTTCAAACTGCCTTCGGCTTTTTTTTCTGGTGTTCGTTTGAAAAGTATAGATAATCAACAATGTATTACTTCGGTAAAACACAGATGGATAAATCAAAATCCGTTTAACTCGATGTATTTTGCTGTACAAGCTATGGCAGCAGAGCTTTCTACAGGAGCACTGGTTTTAAATAAAATTAAAGAATCTGGAAAAAATATATCAATGTTGGTGGCTAATTCTAAATCGAGTTATTCCAAAAAAGCAACAGGACGCATTAATTTTGTTTGCAATGATGGAAATTTAATTCAAAATGCTGTTCAACAAGCCATAGCTTCTGGTGATGGTCAAACTATTTGGATGAAATCTATAGGAACCAACCAAAAAGGAGAACAAGTTTCTGAATTTGATTTTGAATGGACCATTAAATTGAAAGTATAGACAAGCGTTAAACCTAACCCAATTTGTATAATTTTATAAAAATTCATTTCTAACTTTGAATAAAAAATGAAAGTTTTAATAACAGGAGCAACAGGTTTAGTAGGTACAGAATTGGTTTCTTTATTATTAAAAAAAGGTATATCTGTACATTATTTAACAACCTCAAAAAATATAATTTCAGATCAACTAAATTACAAAGGGTTTTATTGGAATCCTAATCAAGGTATAATCGATATAAATTGTTTAATAAATGTTGATGCCATTATACATTTAGCAGGAGCATCTATCTCCAAAAGATGGACAAATTCTTATAAGCAAGAAATTATTGAAAGCAGAATTTTATCCTCAAATACCCTTTTTAAAGCTTTAAAAGAAAATCCTAATCAAGTAAAACAAATTGTTTCTGCTTCAGGAACAGCAATTTATCCAAATAGTTCAACTCAACTATATTCAGAAAATTCTAAAGCAATAGATACTAGTTTTCTCGGAAATGTTGTTACAAAATGGGAAGAAAGCGTCGATAAATTTCAGATTCTAAATATTAAAGTATGTAAAATACGAACTGGAATTGTGCTTTCAGAAAAAGGCGGAGCATTATTAGAAATGCTAAAACCTATTAAACTTGGTATTGGATCTGCTTTTGGCTCAGGAAAACAAATGCAATCTTGGATACATCTTAACGATTTGGCAAAAATGTATTATTTTGCAATAGAACATTCCTGGGAAGGAGTTTATAATGCAGTTTCACCCAACCCAATTTCTAACACTGATCTAACAAAAGCTATTGCTAAAATACTTCATAAACCTTTGTTTATGCCCAATATTCCTCAATTTATGATGAAATTAATTCTTGGCGAAATGCATATTCTGCTTTTTTCAGATTTAAAACTAAGTTCCCAAAAAGCATTAGATGCTGGATTCGTGTTTGAATATCCAATTTTAGAAAAGACATTGTCAAATATTTTGAAATAAAAAAAGCTCCTTTTTTAATAAAGGAGCTTTTTTTTATAAATGGTGAATTAATAATATTTAGAAGCTTAACGCTAACCTTAAGTTTCATTATCAGCAAATTATAAATTTACTTTAGCAAACATATAGAAAACGAAAACGATATAGTCTTAAAATTCTATTAAAGTTTTTATTTTTATAAAATGAGCAATTTCAACATCATTTTTTGTAATTATTTTAAACATTTCGCAGTCTTTTTTTATGACATAACATTTTATGCAATCCTATTTTATTAAAAAAAAACGTGACAATTTGGCAATATATATATAACTGGCAATACTTTTGCTTGGTATGTACTGAAATTAAAAAAAATAATGTTTAAAAATATATTTAAAGAAAAAAGCAAAATGACTACTGAAAATACTGAAATAGATAAAGAAATAGACGATGCAACTTTAGAAAATAATGCTAATGGTGAACAATTAATCGTAGAAGAATTAAGTATTGAAGAGCAATTGACCAAGGATTTAGCTATCGAAAAAGATAAATTTTTAAGATTATTCGCAGAATTCGAAAATTATAAAAGACGAACTGCCAAAGAAAGAATAGAATTATTCAAAACTGCCAATCAAGAAGTTTTACAAGCCATGTTGCCAGTTATGGATGATTTTGATAGAGCTATTATTGAAATTAAAAAATCTGAAGATAATGTTTTGGTTCAAGGTGTTGAACTTATACAAGAAAAATTAAAAACAACATTAGTTGCCAAAGGTTTAGAAGAAGTAGAAATAAAAGTAGGCGATATTTTTAATGCCGATTTTGCCGAAGCTATTACTCAAATACCTGCGCCATCGCCCAACTTTAAAGGAAAAATTGTTGATGTTATAGAAAAAGGGTACAAACTTGGAGACAAAATTATTCGTTTTCCTAAAGTGGTGATTGGTAATTAAATATATTTAGAAGCCTCAAATAGAGGCAAACACTTATTGAAATGAAAAAAGATTTTTACGAAATATTAGGTGTAAATAAAAACGCTACTGAAGCTGAAATAAAAAAAGCGTACAGAAAAAAAGCAATTGAATTTCACCCTGATAAAAACCCAGGAAACAAAGAAGCAGAAGAAAATTTTAAAACTGCAGCCGAAGCCTATGAGGTATTAAGTGATCCGCAAAAAAAAGCAAAATACGATCAGTTTGGACATCAAGCTTTTGATGGTTCTGGAGGTTTTGGTGGTGGACATAGCGGAATGAATATGGATGATATTTTCAGTCAGTTTGGAGATATTTTTGGTAGTGCTTTTGGTGGTGGAGGATTTGGTGGAAATTCTGGCGGTCAAAGACGAATGAAAGGAAGCAATCTTCGAATTAAAGTCAAGTTGACTCTAGAAGAAATTGCAAATGGTGTTGAGAAAAAAGTAAAAGTAAAACGTAAAATTCAAGCTCAAGGTGTTTCTTATAAAACGTGTTCTACTTGCAATGGTCAAGGTCAAGTAATGCGTGTTACCAATACTATTTTAGGAAGAATGCAATCTGCATCTACTTGCCCAACTTGTGGTGGTTCTGGTCAAATTATTGAGAAAAAACCAGCCAATGCAGATTCGCAAGGAATGATTCTAGAGGATGAAACTGTATCTATCAAAATCCCAGCTGGTGTTGTTGATGGGATGCAACTCAAAGTTTCAAACAAAGGTAATGATGCGCCAGGAAACGGAATTCCAGGAGATTTAATCGTTGCTATAGAAGAAGCTGAACACGAATTTTTGAAACGCGAAGGTGAGAATTTGCACTATGATTTATACATTAGTTTGCCTGAAGCTGTATTAGGAATTTCAAAAGATATTGAAGCCGTAAACGGAAAAGTAAGAATAAAACTAGAAGAAGGTATTCAATCAGGAAAAATATTACGACTCAAAGGAAAAGGAATTCCGAGCTTAAATGGTTACGGAAATGGTGATTTATTAGTACATGTTAACGTATGGACACCAAAAACATTAAACAAAGAACAAAAGCAGTTTTTTGAAAAAAATATTACAGACGAAAACTTTATTCCTCATCCAGAAAAAACAGATAAATCTTTTTTTGAAAAAGTTAAAGATATGTTTTCATAAATTAAAAAAATATAATTACATTTGAATATTACTAGGCAACTAGTAATATCTTTTTCATAGCAATTTTTCCCATCCTTGTGCAAATAAGGGTGGGTTTTTTTTGTAACATTTCTATACAAATAGCTACTTATTACTTACTTTTACCAAAATCTAAATCAAATAATGAGCAACATACTTGAAGTTAATAAAGTAGTCAAGCAGTATGGTGATTATACTGCTTTAAACGAAGTTACACTAACAGTACCTAAAGGTAGTATTTATGGACTTCTTGGTCCGAATGGCGCAGGAAAAACTTCATTAATTAGGATTATTAATCAAATCACAATGCCTGATAGCGGCGAAATTATTCTTGACGGCGAAAAGCTAAAACCAGAACACGTGCAATATATTGGCTATATGCCAGAAGAACGAGGTTTGTATAAATCTATGAAAGTTGGAGAACAATGTTTGTATCTCGCACAACTCAAAGGTTTGTCAAGACACGATGCGCAAAAAGCACTCAATTATTGGTTTGAAAAACTAGAAATACAAGGTTGGTGGGACAAAAAAATTCAAGAACTTTCTAAAGGAATGGCACAAAAAATTCAGTTTGTGGTAACCGTTTTACACAATCCAAAATTACTTATTCTTGACGAACCCTTTTCTGGTTTTGATCCAGTAAATGCCAATTTGATAAAAGACGAAATCATAGAACTCAATAAAAAAGGAACTTCAATAATATTTTCTACCCATAGAATGGAAAGTGTTGAAGAAATGTGCGACTATATTGCATTAATTCATAAATCGAATAAATTGATTGAAGGAAAACTAACTGACGTAAAAAGACAATTTAAAAAAAATGCATATGATGTTGGTATTTTAACAAACAATATAGAAGGATTAATGTATGATTTGTCTCAAAAATTTACACTTTCTCAAACCGATTTCAAATCATTAAATGATGAATTAAAACTTGAAATAAGTATAGGAAATTCCTCACCGAACGAATTACTCAATACCTTGATTCAAAGAGGTCAAGTAACTCATTTTATGGAAAAAATTCCGAGTGTAAATGATATTTTTATTCAAACCGTAAGCGATAAATAATGAGTAAGATTAGTCTAATCATAAAAAGAGAATTTATTGCCAAAGTGCGCAATAAATCATTTATAGTAATGACATTTTTAAGTCCGCTACTATTTGTTGGTATCGGAGTTTTTGTAGGATATTTAAGTTCAATGAAAGCTGACCAAAAAACAATAGTAATTCACGATGAAACCGGAAAATTTGTAAACGAATTCAAAAGCGATGAAGAATACAAATACCTCAATTTATCTACAGTAGATACCAAAGTTTTAAAAGACAGTATCGTCAAAAAAAGTTATGAAGGATTGCTTCTAATTCCCAAAGAAACAAATAATAAAGCCCTTCAAAAAGAAATTCAATATATCTCTAATGATAGTCCAGGAGTTATATTTATTGATGAATTAGAAGACATCATTGCAAAGAAAATCACTAAAGAAAATTATCAATTACAAGGTTTGGATACCTTAAAAATTAATGATGCTAAAGCAGCAGTTTCAATAAATTTAAATAAAGCATCTGGTGAAGAATCTCTCAAAGGATTAAACGAAATAAAAATAGGAATAGGTGGTGTTTTTGGTTATTTAATTATGATGTTTATTATTATCTATGGCAATATGGTAATGCGAAGTGTCATCGAAGAAAAAACATCTCGGATTATTGAAGTCATAATTTCCTCGGTAAAACCATATCAATTAATGATGGGAAAAATTATTGGTACTTCTCTTGCGGGAATATTACAATTTATTATTTGGGCTATTTTAGGATTGACCGCAATGTTTATTTTGTCTTCTGTTTTTGGAGTGCAAGTTGGCGCATCTTCTGGAGCTCAAACACAAGAAGTTATACAAAATGCACAACAAGCAATGGGTGGCGAGGTACAATCGTATATTAAAGAACTATGGAACCTTCCAATTGCTACAATTTTGGTTTGTTTTATTATTTATTTTATCGGAGGATACTTTTTATACAGTTCGTTTTATGCTTCAATTGGTGCTGCTGTTGATAATGAGACCGATTCGCAACAATTTTTATTACCTATAATTATGCCATTAATTTTAGGGGTTTACATCGGGTTTTTTACAGTAATGAATGATCCTCACGGAACTATAGCAACGGTTTTCTCTATGATACCACTTACTTCTCCAATAGTAATGATGATGCGAATTCCGTTTGGTGTACCTTGGTGGCAAATACTACTTTCTGTAACAATTTTATTTGGTACATTTTTCCTAGTTGTTTGGTTTGCATCAAAAATATATCGAGTTGGAATTCTGATGTATGGCAAAAAACCAACCTGGAAAGAATTATACAAATGGCTTAAATATTAATTTTCATTTTCGGTTTACCGATTATTATACAAATACAATTTTACTAAATGTCAAAAATATTAATCATAGAAGACGAAGCTTCTATCAGAAGAGTTTTAACAAAAATTCTTTCGGAAGAAAGTAGCACTTATCAAGTTGAAGAAGCAGAAGATGGAGTACAAGGCTACGAAAAAATCAAAAACAATGATTATGATTTGGTGCTTTGTGACATCAAAATGCCAAAAATGGATGGTGTTGAACTTCTTGAAGCCGTAAAAAAAATCAAACCCGAAATTCCGATGGTTATGATTTCTGGTCATGGCGATATGGAAACAGCGATTCAAACCATGCGATTGGGTGCTTTTGACTATATTTCTAAACCACCAGATTTAAATAGATTATTAAATACGGTTCGAAATGCTTTAGACAAAAAGCAATTGGTCGTAGAAAACAAAATATTAAAAAAGAAAGTTAGTAAAAACTACGAAATGATTGGTGAGAGTGATGCAATCAACCATATCAAATTAATGGTCGAAAAAGTAGCACAAACCGAAGCTAGAGTTCTCATTACGGGTCCAAACGGAACCGGAAAAGAATTGGTCGCTCATCAATTGCACGAAAAAAGCGAAAGAGCCAATCATCCACTTATTGAAGTAAATTGTGCCGCTATTCCTTCAGAATTGATAGAAAGCGAACTTTTCGGACATGTTAAAGGCGCCTTTACATCAGCAGTAAAAGATAGAGCTGGAAAATTTGAAGCAGCAGATGGAGGTACTATTTTTCTTGATGAAGTAGGCGATATGAGTTTGGCAGCTCAAGCTAAAGTATTGAGAGCTTTGCAAGAAAGTCTGATTCAAAGAGTTGGCGCAGACAAAGACATTAAAGTCAATGTGCGTGTTGTTGCTGCAACCAATAAAGATTTGAAAAAAGAAATTGCCGAAGGTCGTTTTAGAGAAGATTTATATCATAGATTGGCAGTTATATTAATAAAAGTTCCTGCTTTAAATGATAGGAGAGAAGATATTCCGTTATTGATAGAGCATTTTACTCAAAAAATTGCTGAAGAACAAGGAAATTCACCTAAACAATTTTCTGATTCAGCTACAAAATTATTACAAGAATATGATTGGACCGGAAATATTCGTGAGTTACGAAATGTAGTAGAACGATTAATAATTTTAGGAGGTACTGAAATTTCAGAAATTGATGTAAAACTTTTTGCAAGCAAATAATAATTAGCAACAGCAAAACCATAAAATGAAATTAAAAAAAATAAACCCAGAACTTCAAAAAGCATTACTTGATATCGGTTTAACTGAAGCCAACGATATGCAAAAAGAAACTTTTTCGACTATAAAAAGTGGCGCTGATGCTGTTATTCAATCTCAAAGCGGAACAGGTAAAACAACAACCATTGCTATAAACGTTATTCAAAGAATGGAAAAAGCGATTGGCGAAAGTACACGAACACTTATTTTGGTTGAGAACAAAGAAAAAGTTGTAGAACTCGTTACCTTATTTAAACAACTAACCAATTATATCGATTTAAGAGTTTTTGGAGTACACGAAAAAGGTGATATTGATTTTGACAAGAATCATATTTCGTTAGGTTGTGACATACTCATAGGTACACCCAACAGAGTCAATGCAATGTTTTCGTCAGCGGGATTCAACATTAATACTGTCAAAATGTTTGTTGTAGATGACGCAGATGTTTTGTTCAGAAACCGTATGGATGCAGTAGTGTTGCGTTTGTCAAATAGTATTGAAAAAACACAACGACTATTTTTTACAACTGTAATTACAGAACGAATAGAAGTCTTAGTAGACAAAATTATGATAGAACCTCTTTTTTTTGAAATGGAAGAGGAGGATTAATTTTTTTAAAAATAAATTTAAAACCAAATAATATTCAACATTATGGGATTAATAAAAATATTTTCAGGAGAAGCAATTCTCGCAACTATATTGCAAAAAAATATTGAAGCTATAGGAGTCAATACGGTTCTAAGAGATAATAATCAAGCCAATGTGTTGCCCAGTATTCAAACCCCAAAAGCAGTCGAATTATTTATTCAAGAAATAGATTATGGCAAAGTAAGTCCTATTATTGAGGAGTTTAGGATGAGTTTGTAAATTTCGATTTAAATATTTCTTGATTATTATTTAAATATTTTTAGTCTGTAAGTCAATAGCGAAATAAATATTCCAAAAAGGCCAATAATTGCAAATGAATATCTTAGACTTGTCAGTTGAGCAATATAGCCAATTAAAGGTGGACCAATTAAAAAACCAGTAAAACTAATACTAGATATAATAGTCAATGCAATACTCGTGGGAACTTTTGTAAAATTTCCTGCTGCATTAAAAATAATCGGAATAACATTTGAAACTCCAAATCCTACCAACATAAATGCAATTGTACAACTAGTTAAATAGGGGAAAAGAACTGCTAAATACAATCCGCTTGTAATAATAATTCCACTTGTAATTAGAATTTTTTTTGGTCCAAATTTCTCAACCAAAACATCACTCAAAAAACGCCCTGTTGCCATAGTTACCATAAACGAAGCATATCCCAAAACGACAAATGCTCCTGGAGCTTTTACAATTTCTTTAAAATATACACCACTCCAATCAAACATAATTCCTTCGCTTGCCATACAACAAAAACAGATAATTCCCAACCAAATTAATTTTTTGTCAGGAATTGAAAATAAGGAAGATTTGGTTTTCTCTTCAATTTTTTCTTTTTTTGATTTTATCAAAAAAGAATGATTGGTCGCAATAATAATTCCTATAATTCCAACTACAACTATAAAGTGGTAAAAAGGATTTAGTTGTAATGATACCATTATTAAACCCATCAATGCACCACCAAATCCTGCCAAACTCCAAGAACCATGAAAAGAACCCATAATAGGTTTTTCAAACAATTGTTGGGTATGAACTCCTAGTGTATTTACTGCTATATTACAAAAATTACCAAAAAAACCAAATAAAAATAAGCCAAATGCTAATTGCCATTTATCTGATGTTAATCCTAATAACGACAAGCAAATAGCATATAAAATAAGTCCGTAAATGGCAATAATTTTACTTCCATAATGAGCGACAATTTTTCCAGAAAAAGGCATTGCAATTAACTGACCAATTGGTAATGCAAAAAGCATAGTGCCCAATTCGGCTTCTGATAAATTTAAAAAAGTTTTAATATCTGGAATCCTACTAGCCCAACTCGAAAAACAAAAACCCATTCCGAAGAAAAAAAAAGAAGTTGCAACTCTTACCCGAACCAAAAAGGAAAATTTCACCTTTTTAAAAGGTTTTTTGAATTTTGGTTTTGGCAAAATTTTCTCTAAATAACGATAGTTCAGTAAGGGCATATTTTGTATTTAACGTTACAAAACTAAAGTAAATATTTTAGGATAATAATTCTTATTGATTAATTTGTGACTATTTATGTTATTTCTAAAAATTCAAGTTTAAAAATAGTAATTTCGTTATTATAGTCTTGATTTTTATTTATTTTGGAATTGCACTATTCTTCAATTAATCTATCTTTGCACCTTCAAATTCGATTCAATAAAAAACCGAATCTAAAAATCTAAGAATTTAAATGATTACAGTTAACGATATCTCCGTTCAATTTGGCGGAACAACTTTATTTAGCGATGTTTCTTTTGCTATTAATGAAAATGACAAAATTGCCCTTATGGGAAAAAATGGCGCTGGAAAATCGACTCTTTTAAAAATTATTGCAGGCGAAACAAAACCATCTACCGGAAATATTTCTGCACCTAAAGATGCTGTTATTGCCTATTTGCCTCAGCATTTATTGACAACAGATGGTGCTACAGTTATGGAAGAAGCATCAAAAGCATTTGGTCAAATTTTTAAAATGAAATCAGAAATTGACGAAATCAATGAACAATTAACTATCAGAACTGATTATGAAAGTGATGAATATATGAAGTTGATTGAACGGGTTTCTGACTTAAGCGAAAAATTTTATGCAATTGAAGAAATAAATTATGAAGCTGAGGTCGAAAAAATTCTTGTAGGATTAGGATTCGAAAGAGAAGATTTTTCTAGACAAACAGCGGAGTTTTCTGGTGGTTGGAGAATGAGAATAGAATTGGCTAAAATATTATTGCAAAAACCAGATTTGATTTTGCTAGATGAACCAACCAATCATATGGATATTGAAAGTATCCAATGGTTGGAAGATTTTTTAATCAATTCTACCAAAGCAGTTGTAGTAATTTCGCATGATAGAGCTTTTGTAGATAACATAACTAATCGAACAATTGAAGTAACAATGGGAAGAATTTATGACTACAAAGCCAAATATTCTCACTATTTAGAATTGCGTAAAGACCGTAGAGTGCATCAACAAAAAGCCTACGATGAGCAACAACGTATGATTGCCGACAATCAGGAATTTATAGATCGTTTCAAAGGTACTTTTTCTAAAACTTTGTCTGTACAATCTCGTGTAAAGATGCTAGAAAAAATTGTTCCTGTACAGATTGATGAAATAGATACTTCTGCTTTGAAACTAAAATTTCCACCAGCAATTCGTTCTGGTCAATATCCTGTAATTGTAAAAGATTTAGCCAAATCGTATGGTGATCATCTTATTTTTAAAGATGCTAATATTGTTATAGAACGTGGAGATAAAGTTGCGTTTGTAGGTAAAAATGGTGAGGGAAAATCAACTATGATTAAAGCCATTATGAAAGAAATTGACATTAATGGCGGTAGTGTAGAAATTGGACATAATGCACAAATTGGTTATTTTGCTCAAAATCAAGCCTCATTATTAGACGAAAACGGAACTATTTTTTCAACAATAGATGATATAGCAGTTGGTGATGTGCGTACCAAAATTAAAGATATTTTGGGTGCTTTTATGTTTCAAGGTGACGATGTTACCAAAAAAGTAAAAGTACTTTCTGGTGGCGAAAAAACACGTTTGGCAATGATAAAATTATTACTTGAACCAGTAAATTTGTTAATTCTTGATGAGCCATCAAATCACTTGGATATGAAAACCAAAGACATTATCAAAGATGCATTACGGGATTTTGATGGAACTTTAATTCTAGTTTCTCACGATAGAGATTTCCTTGACGGATTGGCAACAAAAGTTTTCGAATTTGGTCATAAACGTGTGAAAGAACATTTTGAAGACATCAAAGGATTTTTGGCCCATAAAAAAATGGAAAGTTTGAGAGAAATCGAGAAATAGTTTTTCTTAAAAAATAAAATTAAACCCGATACATTCTAAAACGTATCGGGTTTTTCAATCAACTTAATTTAACCTAACAACTATCTTACGTTTTCTACAAGTCTCACAAATTCAGCTCTGTAGCCTTCGGAATCACTTGATAATCCTTCGTTTGCTAAAGCTAAAATGGCATCAGGTGATTTATTGATAACCAATTTTGAGTCTCTTAATTTTAATCCCATCCAAGCTACAGCTGAACTAAATTTGAAATCATCACTTGCATTTTTTAAAGAAATGGATTGATTAGCAATCACATAGCTCATTTCAATACTTTTGTCTCCATCAGGTTTTTTATATCTAAACTTGATTGTAGCCAATTCTGTAGTATAATTTTTAACTTCTGGTTCTGCTATAACAGTATATTTTAAATCTGTTGTTTCATCAAATAATTCACTATTTACATCACGAGGAATAATTTCATACAATGCAGTAACTGTATGACCACTGCCTAATTCTCCTGCATCAATTGCATCATTTTTAAAATCTTCTGCTCGCAATTTTCGGTTTTCATAACCTATCAATCGGTAGGCTTTTACGTGAGTTGGATTGAATTCTATTTGAATTTTTACGTCTTTTGCAATAGCAAACATCGAACCTTTAAACTCTTTTCCGAGAAATCGATTGGCTTCTTGAATGTTATCTATATAAGCATAATTTCCATTTCCTTTATCTGCTAGAATTTCCATTTTAATGTCTTTATAATTTCCCATACCGTATCCAAGACAAGTCAAGAAAACTCCAGATTTTCTTTTTTCTGTAATCAATGTTTCCATATCACTGTTTGAAGAAGAGCCTACATTAAAGTCACCATCAGTTGCCAAAATTACTCTGTTGTTTCCGCCTTTTATAAAATTTTCTTCGGCCGTTTTATAAGCCAATAGTATTCCTGCACCACCAGCAGTACTTCCGCCAGCATTCAAATTATCTAATGCAGCAAGAATTGTTTTTTTGTCATTTCCAGATGTTGATGGCAAAACCAATCCTGCAGCACCAGCATACACTACCATCGAAATTCGATCTTGGTCTCGTAATTGGTTTACTAAAATTTTTAATGATTGTTTTAATAACGGCAACTTATTTGCATCACTCATTGAACCTGAAACATCTATTAGAAAAACCAGGTTTGAAGCAGGTAAATCATCTGTAGCAATATTTTTTCCTTGCAAACCAATACGAACCAATTTGTTGTTAGAATTCCAAGGACAATCACTGTATTCGGTATTGATAGAAAAAGGATTGTCTCTTACTGGTTGTGGGTATTTGTATTTAAAAAAATTGACCATTTCTTCTACTCTTACAGCATCTTTCGGTACTTTTTGACCAGCATTTATAAATCGTCGAACGTTGGTATAGGACGCATTATCAACATCTATCGAGAAAGTTGAAAGTGGTGCTGTTTTCGGACTTTCAAAAGCATTTTCTACAAAAGCATCATACTCTTCGTTTGTTGGATCTAGTTGTAACTGTTTGTCTTTTAATTTTTTTATATCTGATTTGCTCAAACCATTTTTTGTCGTAATAATGATGGCGCCATTTGTTGCTTTTGTACCATATAATGCTGTTGTTTGAGTGCCTTTTAGAATAGAAACTTTTTCTATATCATCTGGATTAATTTCATTAATATTATCTAAATTTTCAAAAGGTTTTCCATCAATAACATACATTGATTTGTTATTCGTTAAGGAACTTTGACAACGTAAAACAATTTTGTCTGAGCTACCAACATTTGAGGTATTATTTGTAATTTGAACACCTGCAACTCTTCCAGAAAGTGTATTAGCATACCCTTTTGCTACATCATAACTTGCAACTGATTGCACCGCATATCCCATTGCTTTTTTCTCTCGTTTGATTCCTTGAGCAGTAACTACCACTTCGTTTAATTGTTGTTGATTATCTTCAAGTTTAACGTTGATAATATTGCTATCACCAACAATTCTAGCTAGGTCAGTCTTACCAATAAAACTAAAAACCAATGTTTCTCCTTTTTTGGCTAGAATAAGATACTTTCCATCAAAATCTGTTTGAGTTCCTCTAGTAGTTCCTTTTACAACAATATTTGCTCCAGGTAATGGTCCTATAATGTCAGATACAATACCTGTAATTGTTTTTTGCTTCTGTTGTTTGCTTGTGCTCGAGTCTTGCCCATAATTTAAGTAAGAAAAAAGCATAGCAATGGCTAATGAAATAAGTTTTAAGCTTTTCATAATAGTTGGTTTTTAAGATTAATATTGAAATTTTGCCTATTTAGGCACTGCGGGTTTTCCTGTTTTTGTTGTGATTATAACAACTCCTTTTCTTCCTCTTTCGCCGTAAGCTGCAATAGCTTCTTCGTCTTGCACTATTTTAATAGTTTTTATCTCTTGCTTGTCTAATGGAGCATAAGGACTTGTGGGTTGCTTACCAAATAAATCTTCTTCTGAATAATATTTACCGTTTATAATGTATAAAGGTTTTTTTAGTTCTACAATTGATTCTATTTCGTTACTATCCATTTCTGAAAGCGTTTGTTTGCCATCTTTTTTATTATTTGCAATTGCATTTCCATCAATAACGACCAAAGGAGCATTTTTTGATTCTTGTTTTTCACTTTTTGCATCAACCTCGTCTTGGGTATTATGACGTACACCATTAGCATCAAAAAAACGACCTCTTAATTTGTAATTTGGTTTTCTAGTCAACGATTTATCATCATTTTCAATTGCTGTATTAGATTTTTTTTCAACATCTAATATAGGTTCTAAAATTGGCTCCTTATCTATTTTTTCAAAAGTTGCCACTATTTCAGAAGTTGCAATTTGTTCTTTTAGAATTTTTTCGGCTTCTTTTTTTATCAACGGATTGGTTATTTCGGTTGCAACAATTGGGTTTTCTTTGGGTATCGAATCTGTAATTATCTTTTCTAATTTTTCTTTTACAACCACATTATTTTGCGGACTAACAACTTCTTTTTCGGTTTTAAAAAATTGGTAAGCAATTGAGGTAACCAATAATATAGATGCTGCAACGGCTAGTTTTTTCCATAGTTTATTTTCTTTATGAAGCACTTTTTTGTCGAGTTTGTCTTCGACTCGATTCCAGACTTTGTCCATCGAAGGGAAGTCTTTGGTTTCTGCTTTTTCGGCAGCGGTTTTTATTTTATTGAATATATCTTGATTTTCCATTGCTTATTTTACTTTTTGATAATAATGATTGTTGACTAATTCTTTCAATTTAGTTTTAGCCACATTCAATTGTGATTTTGAAGTTCCTTCTGAAATAGTAAGCATACTCGCTATCTCTTTATGATCATAACCTTCTATAACAAAAAGATTAAAAATAGTTTTACATCCGTCAGGAATAAAATTGAGCAAATTGAGTAAATCTTCTTCTTCAAGATTGGTTTCTGGCAAACTCTCTGGTTGTAGATGAAGTTTGGTGTCCTCTAGATACAGGTTAAAATTTACATTCCGTTTCAATTGATGTAAACATTGGTTTACTGCTATTTTCCTTGCCCAACCTTCAAAAGCTTGAATTTCTTTGAGTTGGTCAAGCTTTGTAAAAATAGTATAGAAAGCATCAGCTAAGGCTTCTTCTATTTCTTCTTCCTTTTTGAGATAGCGTTTGCAAGTTCTGTACAACTTTGGCGACAACTGTTCGTATACTTGACGTTGTGCATCACGTTGCATTTTTTTGCAGGCTACTATTAGATTTTCGTTTATCACAATTAATGTCTTTTTTATATAGAGCCTATTTTTATTAAAAAGGTTGGGAAGGATTTAAAAAAAAG
>JAYTVI010000089.1:0-21776 GCA_043744095.1 Flavobacterium sp. | reverse complement strand
AATTAACGTAGCAATTATAACTTACTGTTTGGTTTCTATAATCGCAAAAGATTTAAAAATCAATCGTTCAATCTACGAAATTCTACAAATTTTATCCGTATCGTTACTCGATAAAACATCTGTAAATGAGCTACTTATGAAATCAGATTACAATAATGTCAATGAACATAATACTAAACAGCTGGTTTTCGACTTATTTTAAGTGGACACTAGTGAAAATTTATTAAAAAAAATAATTTGTAATTAATAAAAAAAACAAAATGTTTCTATATAAAATTATAATTTTAATAATAATTAAAGTAAATTATTTTTTAATAAATATTTTATTAATTTTAGAAATTATAAAATAAAAATCTAAATGCTACAACAAACTAGAATTATTATAGAGAATGTTTCGCCACAAATAGACTTTGGCGTTTTTGCAATCAAAAGAATTATTGGACAAAAAGTAATTATATTAGCAGATGTGTTTACTGATGGTCATGATGTTATCGAATGTTGTATCAAATATAAACACGAAAATGATGATGATTGGTTTGAAAAAAGAATGATACCTCTTGAAAATGATTCTTGGACTGCTGAATTTATAGTAAATAATCAAGGTATTTATCATTATTTTATTGAAGGTTGGGTTGATTATGCACTTAATTGGCAACACGGAACCGAACGTAAAATACATGATAACCAACATGTAAAATCAGAACTTCTTGAAGGTGTAGAATATGTGAAAGCTATTCAAAAATATGCAAATTCCTCTGAGAAAAAATATTTAAAGCAAGTTGAAAATTTTTTTAAAAATAACTCAGATTATAACTTAGCTATCCAGGAAGCTACTTCTGATGAATTAAATCAATTATTTAAAAAATATCCAATTAGGTTTCTTGAAAATAAATCTAAAGAATTTTCTGTTTATGTAGATAGGAAAAAAGCTTTATTTAGTACTTGGTATGAATTTTTCCCTAGATCTTCTTCTTTTGAAATAGGCAAACATGGAACATTTAAAGACTGTGAAGAATTATTGTCAAGAGTTGCAGATATGGGTTTTGATACATTATATTTCCCTCCAATTCATCCAATTGGTGAAGTAAATCGAAAAGGAAAAAACAATGCAACTAATGCAGCAGAAGGAGATGTAGGTTCGCCTTGGGGAATTGGTTCACAATATGGCGGACATAAATCTACACATCCTGAACTAGGTACTATTGATGATTTTAAATCTTTAGTAATAAAAGCACAAGAATTAGGTATTGAAGTAGCAATGGATTATGCTCTTCAAGCTGCGCCAGATCATCCATATGTTAAAGATTTCCCCCAATGGTTCAAATGGAGACCAGATGGTACTGTTCAATATGCAGAAAATCCACCAAAAAAATATCAAGATATTCAACCAATTTATTTTGAAAGTTCTGATTGGAAAAATTTATGGAAAGAGTTACTTGATGTTGCATTATTTTGGATAGAAGAATGTAATATTAAAGTATATCGTGTTGATAATCCGCATACAAAACCTTTTTATTTTTGGGGTTGGTTAATATCTGAAGTTAAGAAGAAACATCCAGATGTTTTATTTTTAGCTGAAGCTTTTACGCGTCCGAAAATAATGAATGAGTTAGCAAAACAAGGTTTTAGTCAATCGTATACTTATTTTACTTGGAGAAATACTAAAAAGGAATTAACAGAATACCTAACAGAATTAACACAATCAGAACAAAAAGAATATTATAGACCCAATTTTTGGCCCAATACACCAGATATAAATCCTTTTGCACTTCAAAATGGGAATGAATCAATTCACTTACAAAAATATTTCCTGGCAGCTACTTTAAGTTCTAGTGTTGGTATTTATGGTCCTGTATTCGAGTATCGAGTTTCTGAACCAATGACAGAGGGAAAAGAAGAGTATATTCGTTCTGAAAAATATGAAATTTATAAATGGGATTGGACAATAAAGAATAGATTAACAACTCTAATTACCAGAATCAATGAAATTAGAAGAGAGCAAACTTCTTTGCAACAAACCAATAATATTGTTTTTTGTGACACTAATAATGAGCAAGTTATGGCATATTATAAATTTGATGATGAAATTGAAAATGAAACATTAATGGTTGTAAATCTAGATTCAAACAACAAATCTCAAGCAATGATTAGAATTCCAATGAATAATATTGGAAATCAACCTATACACGTTACCGATTTAATCACAGGAAATACTTATTTTTGGGATAAGGAATGGAATTTTATTGAGCTAACACCAGAACTTCCTTTTCATTTATTTAAAATTCAACGATAATGAAAGAAAATAGTATAAATGAAGACAGTTTTCAAAATCCTTTTGTTTTTAAAACCGAATGGAAAAATGCATTTGAGGATCAAGAATTTGTAAAAGTCTTTTCATCAGATATTCTCGAAAATTATATTGTTAATAAGCGATGGTATGGTGGTAAAGCTAGTACATTAAAATATATTGAAGTCGTAGATTGGTTTAGAATAACTTCAAAAAAAAACACGTATTATGGTGTATTACTAGAAGTAAATTTTAAAGAAGCATTCTATCAGCATTATTTTATGCCTATCTCGTTTATGTCTCAAGATGAATTAGATACAAATACTATAATTGCACCTGTAAAAATGAATGGGCAAGATGGTTTTCTAGTTGATGCTTTACATCAAGAGGATTTTAGAAAATTAATGTTTGATAAAATTATCAATTCAAAAGATAAAGACGAAAAAGTAAAATTCCATAAAGGAGAAAAATTAGAAGACAAGGAATATAGTTCTTCAAAATTTATGGGTGTAGAACAAAGCAACACATCTATTGTTTATAATTCAAATATTGTTTTAAAAATCTTTAGACGCATCTATATCAGTACCAATCCTGATTATGAAATAAGTCGTTTCTTGACAGAAAGAATGAATTTTAAATCATCTCCAGCATATTTAGGTAGTATAAGTGTTGTGCTTTCTGAAGGAAATATTACTTTAGGTCTAATGCAGGAATTGGTTTCAAATCAAGGTGATGCATGGCAATTTATGTTAGAAGAAGTCGACAGAATATTTGAAAATTTAAAAGCCAAAAAAATAAAAATTGATAAACTTCCTGATATAGAATTATTCAAACGATTAAAAATAAACGAAGTTCCTCACGAAATAATCGATTGGGCAGGTTTGAGCATTTTTCTACGCATACAAACTTTAGCAACACGCACAGCAGAAATGCATATTGCTCTAGGAAGTGACATTCATGATACTGCTTTTACACCAACTACATACAACGGCGATTATACTGTTTGGCTCAAAAACCGATTGACTTATCAGTTTCAAAACCGTTTGAATATTCTAGAAAATAATTTGCACAAACTTGATGGTTTGGCATTAGAATTAGCCAATCAATTTCTTGACAATAAAAAAGAAATCAGAAAATTATTCCTCGACTTTGATTGGACAAAAATGAAATCAGAACGCATCCGAATCCACGGCGATTATCATTTAGGACAAGTTTTGGTAAACGGAGATGATTTCTTTATCCTTGATTTTGAAGGAGAACCAGAAAGCACAATTCGAGATAGAAAAGTAAAACAACCACCACTGAAAGATGTAGCAAGTATGTTCCGCTCATTTCATTATGCTATTTATGCAACCATTTTCAATCATAAAGATAAATATCCTTTCGAACAAAAAGAGTTGTTTCAAGCTGGAGAAATTCTGTTCAAATACTTTGTTGGAGTATTCATTCAAACCTACACAGAAGTAGCACAAGGAGGAAATTTAAATATAGGTTACCGCAAAGAAATTGATTTTTTACTCAAATATTGCCTTTTAGAAAAAGCAGTTTATGAATTAGGATACGAACTCAATTCACGACCTCGTTGGGCAGTAATTCCGTTAACAGGTATTGCAAGTATTATGGAATTTAAATAAATTAAATTTTTTAAATAAAGTAGCAAAATTTAAAAATCATAAATGTCAGAATTTTAAATTAATTTTATTAAATTAATTTAGAATAGTTAATAAACTAGTAAATTTTATTAAATGTTAAAAAAAACAATACCATTTATACTTTTATTTTATACAATTTCAAGTTATACACAATGTTGGAAAACCATTTCGGCAGCTAATACTCATCAAATTGCAATAAGATTAGATGGAACATTGTGGGGTTGGGGATATAATGCCAACGGAGAAATAGGAGATGGAACCAATTTATATAAAAATAATCCAACACAAATTGGTACTTCTACAGATTGGAAAGAAGTCTCTTGTGGCGGAAATCATACTTTGGCTATTAAAAGTGATGGTACTCTCTGGGCTTGGGGATATAATCCATACGGAGCAATAGGAGATGGCACAACTATTAATAAAAATTATCCTGTTCAAATTGGATCAGATTCTGATTGGAAAGTTGCTGAAGGCGGATTATATTTTTCTATTGCTATCAAAAATAATGGTACTATTTGGACTTGGGGTAGTAATAACCATGGACAGTTGGGTTATGGAGATCCTAACATCGGAACTTCAAATCCTAATGTTTTGGTTCCTTCACAAATAGGAACTAACACAAATTGGAGTAATATTAGTGCAGGATCTGATTTTGTAATTGCACTAAAAACTTCTGGAACACTTTGGGCTTGGGGTTTTAATGATTTTGGTCAATTAGGAGATGGTTCAACTTTGTGGAGATTTGCTCCTGTTCAGATCGGAATACAAAATACTTGGCAGAATATTTCTACTGGTTCGATGCACAGTATGGCAATTAAAAACAATGGTACTCTCTGGTCTTGGGGTTACAATCTAAATGCACAATTAGGAGATAATACAACTGTTTCTAAATACATTCCAACACAAATTACAACTTCTACTAATTGGCAAATGGTTTCTGCGGGTTATTTACATTCAATGGCATTAAAATCAGACGGAACAATGTGGGGTTGGGGACCAAATATTAATGGAAGTCTTGGCGATGGCACCACAACTTCTAAATTAGTTCCAACTCAAATAGCAACCAATGCAAATTGGAAATCAATTCATTCTGGACAATATTTCACATCTGGAATAAAACTAGATAATACATTGTTTTCTTGGGGTAAAAATTTATCAGGTCAATTAGGAATAGGAACAATGACCAATGTATTTACACCAACACAAGTTGTTTGTTCCTCATTGTCAGAAGTTGATTTTACAGATAAATCAAAAATTTCTATTGAACCAAATCCTTCAAAAGGAATTATAAATATTAGAATTGATAAAAAAATTGATAAAATTATAATTATTAATATTTTAGGTAAAGAAATTTTTGAATCAATTGATGGTGTAAAGCAAATAGATATTTCAAATTTGAAACAAGGTATTTATTTTATTCAAATTCAATCACAAGGAAAAACAGTTATACAAAAAATTATAAAAGAATAAATTCGCATTAGCGAGAATAAAAAAATAACCAATGAGCAAAGTACAATCACATTCCTTATTCACCGATTTCGATATCAATTTATTCAAAGCAGGAAAACATTTTAGGCTATACGAAAAACTAGGAGCACATCTTATAGAAGTTGACGGAGTCAAAGGTGTTTATTTTGCCGTTTGGGCACCATCAGCTAGAACCGTTTCTGTTGTTGGCGATTTTAATTATTGGATTCAAGGCGAACACCAACTTCAAGTGCGTTGGGATTCTTCTGGAATTTGGGAAGGATTTATTCCAGGAATCGAAAAAGGGTCAACCTACAAATATAAAATACAATCTAATAATGGAGGTATCATCACCGAAAAAGCAGATCCTTTTGCTTTATATTGTGAACATCCACCACAATCAGCATCTATCATTTGGGATTTAGAATACAAATGGAAAGATGATAAATGGATGAAATCTCGCAAAGAAACAAATGCTCAAGACAAACCTTATTCTGTATATGAAGTTCATTTAGGCTCTTGGAAACGCAATAAAGAAGGCAAATTTCTTACCTATATAGAATTAGCTGATGATTTGGTTGCCTACGTAAAAGAAACAGGTTTTACTCATATTGAATTTATGCCTATAATGGAATATCCTTATGATCCATCGTGGGGTTATCAATTGGTAGGTTATTTTGCACCTACTTCTCGCTTCGGAAAACCGCAAGATTTTATGGTTTTGGTCGATAGATTGCACCAAGCAGGAATAGGAGTAATCCTTGATTGGGTTCCATCCCATTTTCCTGATGACGCACACGGATTAGGATTTTTTGATGGTTCTAATCTTTTTGAACATCCAGACAGACGAAAAGGATATCATCCCGATTGGAAAAGTTTAGTTTTTAATTACGGACGAAATGAAGTACGCTCTTTTTTGATAAGTAATGCTATATTTTGGTTGCAAAATTATCACGCAGACGGTCTTCGTGTAGATGCTGTAGCTTCTATGTTATATCTTGATTATTCCAGAAAAGATGGCGAATGGGAACCTAATATTTTTGGCGGAAGAGAAAATCTCGATACCATAAGCTTCCTCAAAGATTTTAACGAAGCGGTTTATTCAAATTTTGAAGGAGTGCAAACCATTGCAGAAGAAAGTACCAGTTTTCCTATGGTTTCTCGACCAACATCTATTGGCGGTTTAGGTTTCGGAATGAAATGGATGATGGGTTGGATGCACGATACACTTCAATATTTCCAAAAAGAAACAATTTATAGAAAATACCATCAAAACGAATTAACTTTTTCTGCTACTTATGCCTTTTCAGAAAATTTTATGTTACCATTATCTCACGATGAAGTGGTATATGGAAAAAAATCTATTTTAGGAAGAATGCCAGGAGACGAATGGCAAAAATTCGCCAATTTAAGATTATTATATGGCTATATGTTTACGCATCCAGGAACAAAATTACTTTTTATGGGTGCAGAATTTGGGCAAAGTGCAGAGTGGAATTTTGAAGGAAGTCTCGATTGGCATTTACTTCAATTCGGTTTTCATGACGGAATAAAAAAAGTAATAACTGATTTAAACTCTTTATACAAATCAAATCCAGCATTACATCAAAAACAATTTTCACCTGATGGTTTCGAGTGGATTAATTATTCAGATCATCAAAATGCTGTAATGTCATACATCAGAAAAGGCAGTAATCCGAAAGAAGATTTGATTATTGTTTGCAATTTTACACCGGTAGTTAGAACAAATTATAGAATCGGAATTCCAAGAAAAGGAAAATTAACTCAGATTTTTAATACTGATGATGTACAATATTCAGGAAGTGGTGTTACAAATGCAAAACCTATAAAAATTGAAAAAGAAGTTTGGAATGGTAGAGACTTTTCTGCCGAATTGGTTTTGCCTCCTTTAAGTGTTATAGTGTTTAAGATAAGTTAATACAGAATATAAGTTATTTTTTAACAATTGTTTACGATATCGTTTTCGTAAATAGTAAGCAATTTGAAACCTAATAACTTTCAAAAAGTGTATTTTTGAATTCTCTGAAATTTTTATTAAACCTATGATTACAAATACCGAATTAGAATATAAAGGAGATTTATATCCTTCCAAAATAGTTGAATTTAAAAAAGATGTTGATAGTGTTTATTTTTCAACAGATAATAGTGTCATTCTAAAAATTACCGTACTTCGTGATAGTTTAATCCGATTTCGATATACAACCAAAGGATATTTTAGTAAAGACTTTTCATATGCAATTGATAAAACACAATCGCACGGATTTAATTTTCTTGAAGTAACAGAGAAACCAGATACTTATTTAATCACAACGAGTAAAGTAATTTGTACTGTTCAAAAAAACGATTTACGAGTTTCTATTACCGATTTAGATGGCTTTTGTATTCTAGAAGATGAATTGGGATTTCATTGGGAAGAAAGTTATCATTTTGGTGGAAATATTGTCAAAATGAGTAAAGCTTCTCAAGATAGAGAATGTTTTTATGGACTTGGAGACAAAGCTTCACACTCAAACCTTAAAGGAAAAAAAGTAGAAAATTGGGCTACAGATCAATATGCTTTTAATAAAGATCAAGAACCTTTATACAAAGTAGTTCCTTTTTATATAGGTTTACAACATAACAAAGCCTACGGAATATTTTTTGATAATACGTTCAAAACCACTTTCGATTTTGCTCACGATCGTAGAAATGTAACCAGTTTTTATGCAGATGGTGGCGAAATGAATTATTATTTTATTTACGGTCCAGCAATGAGTGATGTTGTTACAACCTACACACATCTTACGGGCAAACCAGAGTTACCACCACTTTGGGCATTAGGTTATCATCAATGCAAATGGAGTTATTACCCAGAAAGCAAAGTCAAAGAAGTCACTAACAAATTTAGAGAATTACAAATTCCTTGTGATGCTATATATCTCGACATCGATTATATGGAAGGTTTTCGTTGTTTTACTTGGAACAAAGATTATTTTCCGGATCCAAAAAGAATGGTGGCAGAATTGGCAGAAGATGGATTTAAAACAGTTGTTATTATTGACCCAGGGATAAAAATCGACAAAGAATATTGGGTTTATAAAGAAGCTTTAGAAAAAGATTATTTTTGCAAACGTGCTGATGGTCCGTATATGAAAGGAAAAGTTTGGCCTGGCGAATGTAATTTTCCTGACTATACCAATCCAGAAGTAAGAGAATGGTGGGCAGGATTATTTAAAGAATTGATTTCAGATTTTGGAGTAAAAGGAGTTTGGAATGATATGAACGAACCAGCAGTGATGGAAGTTCCTGGAAAAACTTTCCCAATGGATGTTCGTCACGATTATGACGGAAACCCATGCAGTCACAGAAAAGCACACAATATATACGGCACGCAAATGGCACGAGCAACCTATGAAGGTGTCAAACAATTTGCTTATCCAAAACGTCCTTTTATCATCACTCGTTCAGCATATTCTGGAGCGCAACGCTATACATCATCTTGGACTGGAGATAATGTAGCAAGTTGGGAACATTTATGGATTGCAAATATTCAAATGCAACGTATGTCAATTTCCGGAATGGGATTCACAGGTTCGGATATTGGTGGTTTTGCAGAACAACCTTCAGGCGAATTGTATGCTAGATGGATACAGTTAGGTGTTTTTCATCCTTTTTGCAGAACACATTCATCTGGCGATCACGGCGATCAAGAACCTTGGTCATTTGATGTAGATGTAATCAATATCACTCGAAAATTTGTAAATTTAAGATACCAATTATTACCTTATTTATATACAATGTTTTGGGAATACATCAATGATGGTGTGCCAATGCTAAAACCTTTGGTATATTTTGATCAAGAAGACCCACAAACACACTATAGAACAGATGAATTTATTTTCGGAAATCAAATATTAGTTTGTCCAATTTTAGAACCCAATGCACAAGGAAGAAGAATGTATTTACCTGTCGGAAATTGGTACAATTACTGGACTGACGAATTGGTTTCAGGTAAAAAAGAACTTTGGGTAAAAACCGACTATGATCAAATTCCGATATTTGTAAAAGAAGGAGCAATTATACCAAAATATCCTGTGCAACAATTTGTTGGAGAATTAGAATTTGACGAAATTTCTTTGGATGTATATTATAAAAACGGAAAAGAAAAATCACTTTTGTATGATGATGCTCAAGATGGATATGATTACAACAAAGGACGATATAGTTTGTCAACCTTTACGCTCAAAGGAAAAGAAACAGAACTAATAATTCAACAACACCGTGAAGGAAAATTTGAAACAAATTATTCTAAATTTAAAATAAATCTACACGGTTTGCCGTTTAAGATAAAAAAAATTGAATTAGACAATGATTCAATCGCTTTTGATGCTGTATCTTTTGACGAAAAAAATACTTTGACAATAGATAGAGATTTTACAGAGTTACATTTAATTGGAGTTTAATTAAAAATTGTATTTTTGTACTTAAATAGGATACAAATTATGAAAAAATATATTGTAATAATCGGAATAACTACAATGATACTTTCGTGTAGTAAAAACCCTTTTACAGGTAAAAAAACTTTAAATTTTGTTTCAAACGATCAGTTGTTTCCATCTGCATTTCAGCAATATGGCGAATTTCTAAAAGAAAACAAAGTAATTGTTGGTACAACAGATGCCAAAAAAGTGGAGAATGTTGGTATGAAAATAAAATCTGCTGCAGAACGCTGGTTGATGGCAAATGGGCAAGGTTCTTATCTAAATGGCTACCAATGGGAATATAAATTGGTAGAAAGTAAAGATGTAAATGCTTGGTGTATGCCAGGAGGAAAAATTGTAGTGTATTCTGGAATTTTACCAATTACCAAAGACGAAGCAGGATTGGCAACAGTTATGGGTCACGAAGTATCTCATGCATTAGCCAATCACGGTGCACAACGTATGAGTGCTGCACAATTGCAACAAATTGGCGCTGTTGGTGTTGCGCTTGCAACTGGAAACCAAAGTGCCGAAAAACAACAAATGTGGCAACAATATTATGGTTTAGGATCGCAAGTAGGTGTGATGCTACCTTTTAGTCGTAATCACGAAAGCGAAGCAGATATGATAGGTTTAACATTAATGGCAATTGCTGGATATAATCCTGATCAAGCCGTAATTTTCTGGGAAAGAATGTCTGCCAACTCAGGTGGAAAAGCACCGCCAGAATTTATGAGTACACACCCATCAGATGCTACACGTATTGCCAATATCAAAAGTTTGATACCACAAGCAAAAGCCGAAGCAGCAAAATTTGGAGTAGTTTTTAAATAAAAATACAAATACAATAAAAAAAATCCCATTTCGATTGAAATGGGATTTTTTAGTTTGGTAGACTTTTGTTGTATCAAATAAGGGTATTAACTCAATAAATACTAGCAATATGAATACTAAATGGTCTGCAAAATAGCTTCTAAAACATTTAAATTATTAATAAATTAATGAAAACTAAGGATTATAAAACTTAATTTTTATGGTTCAATAAAGCTGTTTTTATAATAATAATTGGTAAAATATAGAATAAAATAAATTTAAAATATAACGTTTTCACACATTTATAATGTCTGATTTATGTCACTTTACAATACAAATATTACTTAAATTCAAAAACAAACTTTCCAAATAAAGTTTAATCCACAACATTGAACCAAACGTATGTTTACAGAGGTGTCTATAATAATTTTATTTACGAAGCACAAAGCTTCACTTAACCACTGAATCGCCAATTTCTAGTAGGTGCAGTTATGCCTTTGTTGTTCTTTTCGGTCGTCTGATTGTCGGTCGGTGGTGTGGTTGGGCAGGCATATACTTTTGCAAGCTTTGGCTTGTGCGGCTTGCAAATGTATATGACTGCAAAAGGTTGGCATTATGCTATTGTCTTTATTGTTTCATCACCACTAATATTTCTCACTTTTATTCTCAATGGTTTTTTGTCGCTTGTAATTTTTCCGTCCCAAAAGTTTTTTGATTTTACTCCTTTGGTAATTACATAGCCGAGTTTGTCAATTTTTATTTCAGTAGTGCTGCGCCATTGTCCTTCGGTGTTTTCACAGTCAAGGGCAATCAATTCTATGAGTTCTAACCCCTCTTCACTTATATTTATTGGGTTGAATGTTTTACCTTTTTTTAGTGATTGCAAATTCCCTTTTTGGTTGAAGTCCCCAATTTTTTGTATTAGTCTATCGCTAGTGAATTTTGCAATTTCAGTTACGTAACTTTCTTTTGTTTTGGTGGTTTTAAAATCTATGATGTCCTCAATTACCACATCGTGAAGCAGGTTTTTAAGGTCTTTAAGTTCAACTTCTATTTCGGTGGCGTTGTTGTCTTTTATAAATTTCTCTAATGCCTTCTGGTCGTCAATGTCTATGTAATAAACAATTACTTTTTTTGCGTTGACTTCTAAGTTTTGTAACTCCTGATTGATGATGGTGTTAATGGCAGGAATATCCAAAACTTTTTCCTGTGTATTCAACAAATTGGGTACATAAACAGGAATAGTACCTTCTTTGCTATGCACCACAGCCCCAAACCAAAACTTGCTAATGCCTGGCAAACCTTGTAACAAGCCAGGAATAAGTGTTGCCAACTTATCCATTGTTTGCTGTGGGTTACGGAATAAGCTAACACCGTCTTTTATTTCTAAAATTTGAAAGTTGGCTTTAGCTTCAATCAATCTATCTCTTACCGTCTGAATACTATTTATGCCAATATCGCAATGGATAAATTTTCGTCCTAAATCATTAGAGACTTTTGCTGTTACACCACTTCCTCCAAAAAAGTCAGCAACTACCATTCCTTCATTGCTGCTTGCGGAAATCATTCTGTGCATTAACGCCTCTGGTTTTTGAGTTGAATAATCTATTTCTGTTCTTTCTTTTGCCATTGAATTTAAAGTTCTAAATTCATCAGTTTTGTAGTACGTCCATACATCATCTTCCTTCTGACCTTCATCAGCATATACAATTTTACCTGTATCGCCTCTAACCATATATTTTCTTCCTGTATCATCTACATTGTCGTATCTATCTTCATTTTTAGCCCCAATCGTAATCATATTGAACAAAATATTATCAAAGTTTTTTGAATATCTAAAAATAGTATCGTGTTTGCGTTTAAAGTCTGTTTTTGGAGCTGTTCCAATATCATAATGCCAAATTATTTCATTTCTAAAATTCATTTCTCCGAAAACTTCATCAAGTAAGATTTTCACATAATGACCAATATGCTAATCAAGGTGAACATAAATACTTCCCGTTTCACTCAATATAGATTTTAGAGCCATTAAATTTTCATACATCCAATTTAAATAATCCTCCTTTTGCCAAATATCACCATACATTTTTTCCTCAAAATTTCTTAATTCATCTACTTCCATTTCAAGTTCTGCGGAAGCAATCTTTTCGGCAATTTTCGGGTTTTTACGAAGAAATATTTTTTTAGCATAATCAATTCCACTGGCAAAAGGTGGATCAATATAAACCAAGTCCACTTTTATTCCTTGTTCTTTCAAGTAGGCACAAGCCGAAATACATTCGCCACGAATTACCAAATTTTCAGAAGGTTCGCCTACTGTTTCCAATGGTTCTACTTCGTAGTAGGGCATACCTCTTTTTATGCGGTCGTACACTTTATCGTTTTCACGGTAACGCAAAACCCTTTGAGTTCGGGTAATGTTGTCTAATATCGCTTGTCCTTCAACCGTGTTAGGGTAATATGGAATGTATTTTATTGGCATAATTATTTGTTTAGTAATTCAACTACTTCTTTGGTAAGCAATGGCAAATGATTGATAATAATATTCCATATTTCTGAATTTTCAATTTCATCATATCCGTGTGCAATTTTGTTTCTGGTATTGATGATTTTTCTTGCATTAGTAATTGGCATTTCGTTATCTAATTCTAATAATCTTTTAGTGGCTTCGCCTATTATTTCAATATGCCTTTCAACAGCGGCTTGCATCATTTTATCGCTTTGATAAATTTCAAATTGTTTGGGAACTCCAACAAACTCCTCAATACAAAAAATACTATCAAGAATATCGGTTAGATACTTATTTTGTTTAATTTTCATAGATAAGTTTTTTTGTATTGTTAAGTTCTAATATAAAATAGGGATTTTTTAACGATCGTTCCGTTAGTAAGTCAATTTTCCTATTAGTTAATGTTTCTAACTCGTCTTCTAAATCCCAAATACTTTGCCCAACTTCTAAAGGATTTGAATAATCAATAAAATTTACTAATAAATCAATGTCACTTTCTTCATTAAATCTTTCGGTTAATACAGATCCAAATAAAAACGCATTTTTAATTTTATGTTTTTTAAACAGTTGTATCACTTGTGGCAAATAGGGCTGTATGGTTTTGTGTATCATAATGCTATGTTTTTTAATCGTTAAAAAACTGGTTTAACTTATTGTTCAATTTAGTAATGTTGGCTGCAATGTTTTTGCTGTCTTCTAAATACAGGAAGTCAAAACGCTGGTAGCCAAATTTTTCTTGGTTGAGTTTTAAAAACTCAGTTTCAACATAGTTTTTCTTTTTCTGAAAAACGGTGTCCTCTGCATACAAAGCACCTTTGGTTTCGATAAGTAAAATTTTATGAATTTGCTTTTGAACATTGCGTTTTACTATTAAAAAGTCGGTGGTGTATTTGCCTATATTTTTCCAATACTTGCCTTCTTTAGCAAAACAGTTAATTACAAATTCGGTTAAGCCACGCTCACCATTGTAGTAAATTTCCAAGTCTTTAATTTTGAAATCAGCTAATCGCAAGGTTTCTTGCAGTGCTTGTATTTCAAAACCACTGCTACCGCTACCTCCAAAATTGTAAGGCAAATAATGAAAAGCGTTATTTTTTGATTTTACAGGCTGTGAATATTCTTTGCCCGATTTAAAGCTGTCGTAAGACATAACCATACTTCCCATTCCTTGAGCTTCCAACGTTTCTTTCATAAGATTATACGCCTTTTCAACTTCGGACATATCAACTTCAACACTTACATTTGTTTTATCAAATTCAAGAATTTTATTTATGTCGGCTTGGTTTGGATAGAGTTTAGGATTTTGCTCAACATTAGTCAATCGTTCAGCAATCAATAATTCTGCTTGTTTTGGAATTACTTCTGTATCGGTTTGTAAATCTCTTTTGATGCTGAAAGCAACACGAATTTTTGATTGTATCAAATGCAAATCATACAACTCATTGAAAAAACGGTGTTCGTCTTTTTTAAAAGAAATGGTTTCAAACATTTCGGTTAGTTCTGTATCGTATTGGTGCAATTGGGTTTCCGAAATTAAACCAAAGCTTTGTCGGCTCATTTCAAAAATCCATTGGTTATAATTGGCAAATGCAATTCCTGTTTCGTTAACAATGTCAATAGTTCCAGTATCAATGTTTGAAATTTCGCTTGTGCTTATCAAGGCAGAAGCCTTGTAATCTTCCATCTTTTTTATGATGGTTTTTAACTTGAATTTTGTGTTTGCAGTTTCTTCTTCATCAATGCTGTGATAAGTAACTTTCATTTGGTAAAATTCCACTTTCGGCAATTGCAAATACTCCATACGGTTGTAGCGTTCCACCATTTCGGCTATACCTATGCGTTTAGTGCTGTTCAGTTCATCAATACTACTGTTTTGTTCTTGTTTTAATTGTTTGTTTAGCGTGTCTGCATTGTCTTTGTTCAACCAAATCAAAGCGGTTTCTTCTTTGCCCTTGTCCACTTGGCGTAAACATCTGCAAGATGTTTGCAGCACCATATTTTGCGGACTATCGCCTTTTTGCGAAAGAATAACACCTGTTAAACTTGGACAATCCCAACCTTCTTTACCTACTTGTACCAAAAGAATGTAACGTTTTTTTGATATTGCCAAATCCAATGAACGGAACTCTAATTCGTTTTCTTTTGGCAATGAGTATTGTTTATTTCCTCCGTGAAATTTTAAAATTTCGGCAGGATTGAGTTGCAAGTCACTTGTTAAAAACGGATAAACTTCTTCTTCTAAAACGGCAATATTACTGCAATAGATAGCAATTTTTGCTATTGCACCATTGTCATAAACTATTTTCTTGTATTGCGTATCAAAGTCCTCAATTCCTTTTTTAATGATTTGAAAACGGTCCAAGTTTTGCCCAATTTTTACTGTTGGTGTTTTTAGGAATTTTTTGATAGCTGTAACTAACGGATAATAATAAACCGTGTTGGTTATTTGCGAAAACTTAAAAGCGTAATCACCTGCTTTGATAGTTTCAGCACCTTGCAAATAGGGCGTTCCCGAGAAACCTAAAACAGTTGTAATGTTCCCTTTGCTGTGCCAATAATTTACGGCTTGCCTTAATTTAATATCATCGGTTGCAGCGTGGTGAACTTCGTCTATTAAAATTGTAAGGTTAGGGATTTGTCCGAACAATCTTTTTAAATCGTTGCTTGTGTCTTTTTCTTCTTCTTCCAGTTCCAATTCTGTTTGAGCATTGAATTTGAAACTTTCCAAAATTACTTTTTCCGCATTTACTACAAACACTTGTCCGAAAGGATTAGGCAAACAAGCATTTACTTTTTGAGCATTTGGGTTTCTTGCTTTGTTGCTTTTCTTCGCTGATTTCTGCTCGTCTAAAACATCAAACTTTAATACTCTTTTAAGATTACTTGCAAAAGGCTCAGGAATAACCCAGGACGGTTCAAAATTTAATATTGTCTTTAAACTCGGAACGATTGAAGATTTTAAACCCGAAGGAATAAGTACTAAAAAATTATGGGCAAACCCTTTGTTTTCAGGTTCTTTTTCAGCAAAGTATAAATCCAAATAAATAAAGGTAGCCATTAAAAAAGTTTTACCTGCACCCATTGGCAAACTCATTAAATAGTCGGCATAGCTTACATTGTAGAAAACACTTTTTATAATGGTGTCGTAATCTAATTCAGTTGGTTTGTCAACGATTAGTTTTTCCAGTTCAGGAAGTAAAGAACCGTTTCCATTTTTTGTTCTCGCAAAGTCATACAATGCAAAAGCGTCTTTGTTGGCGGTTAAAAAATCTCTTGCAGTTTGGTTTATATTGAGTTTTGATAAATCTGTGCCGTTAGTGAAAAAGCCTTCTGAAAATAATTGCCAAAGTGGTTTATTCTGTCCTTGTATTTTCAAAAACAAATACGTTTCAATTGCTTCAATTTGCGTATCACGCAACTGTCCTTGGTCACGGATATACTTTACCAAATCACTTATAGTGCAGTCGTCAGTCTGCAACCATTTGTTTTTCTTTTCTTGTACTATATAATGAAGCATTACTTTTTCTTGTATTTAATTTTCTGTTCACCAGCTTTCAAAACTTTGTCGGCTAAATTCTCGTCTTGCAGGTCGTAAGTTACTTTGTCGTTTAACCACTCAACCAATAATATTTCTCTATCGAGCTTGTAGAACTTAGCAAATTTCTGAACCTGTTCCTTAGTCTGCTTTCGTTCATTGCGTTCAAATTTGCTAATGTTGTTTCAAAAGCAAAATTTTCATTTTGTTCTAACAACTCGTTAATTCTATGAAGCATAATTATTCCTGCTTCAAAAGACACTTTTTCAGGTTGAAAAGGTGAAAGTCCTTTTGCAATTTCATCCGCATTAACGAATTCTTTGCAGTCCAAAATTTCAGGTAAAATGGTAAAAGAAGCGATAGTTTTTCCAGCTCCATTACATCCTGCAAATATTAATAAATTCTTTTCTTCCATAGTTGCAAATATAATTAAAATAAAAGAACGAAGTCTTTGAAGCTCTAAAATAACATTTCTGCTAACTTGATAATATGTCTTTATTAAACTTAATTTCTAAATGATTAATAAAAAATCTAACATTTTATATCATAATCGATTACAATAAATTTCAAGATAATTTACGCACTAATTAATAATACCATAAAAAAAAGCCCCGAAAATATCGGGGCTTAAATATTCATATAGAAAAAGGATTATTTCTTTTTCTCGCTTTTTTCCATTTTGGCTTTCAAACCGGCAAGAATATCATTGTTATCTCCTAACGTTGCAGCTGGTGCATTTGAGTTATTTGAAACTGCTTCAGTTACTGCTTTCACATTTTTCTCTTCTTCCTCACGGAAAATAGCTGTGTGTGATGCAACAACTCTTTTGAATTCTTTGTTAAATTCGATTACTTTGAAATCTGCAGTATCTCCTTTTTTCAATTTTTTACCGTCTTCTTTTTCTAAATGACGAGTAGGGATAAAAGCAACGATATCATCACCAAATTCTACTGTAGCACCTTTGTCTACGATTTCAGAAATTTCACCATTGTGGATAGTTCCTACTGCAAATGAATCTTCGTATTGATCCCAAGGATTAGCAGTAGTTTGTTTGTGACCTAAAGATAATTTACGTCCATCAACATCCAATTCTAATACTACAACATCTAGTTTTTCACCAACATTTACAAATTCTGATGGGTGTTTGATTTTCTTAGTCCAAGAAAGATCAGAGATATAAATTAATCCGTCAATACCTTCTTCTAATTCTACGAAAATTCCAAAGTTTGTAAAGTTTCTTACGATACCTACATGTTTAGAACCAACAGGATATTTAGCAGTGATATCTGTCCAAGGATCTTGAGACATTTGTTTGATACCTAACGACATTTTACGATCGTCTCTATCAAGAGTTAAGATAACAGCTTCTACTTCATCACCCACTTTTACGAAATCTTGAGCCGAACGCAAGTGCGTAGACCATGACATTTCAGAAACGTGAATCAATCCTTCAACACCTTCAGCTACTTCAATGAAAGCACCGTAATCAGCGATTACTACTACTTTACCTTTCACTTTGTCTCCAACTGCTAATTTAGCATCAAGAGCATCCCATGGGTGTGCATTTAATTGTTTCAATCCTAATTGAATTCTTGTTTTCTCATCATCGAAATCAAGAATTACGACGTTTAATTTTTGGTCTAATTCCAATACTTCACTTGGATGATTGATTCTGCTCCAAGATAAATCCGTAATGTGAATTAATCCGTCAACACCACCTAAGTCGATAAACACACCATAAGAAGTAATGTTTTTCACGACACCTTCTAATACCTGTCCTTTTTGCAATTGACCGATGATTTCTTTTTTCTGTACTTCGATATCCGCTTCGATCAACGCTTTGTGCGATACGACAACGTTTTTGAATTCGTGGTTGATTTTCACAACTTTAAATTCCATCATTTTGTTTACATATACATCATAATCACGGATTGGTTTCACATCAATTTGTGAACCTGGCAAGAATGCTTCAATTCCGAAAACATCTACAATCATACCACCTTTAGTTCTACATTTAACAAAACCAGTAACGATTTCACCAGTTTCATTGGCAGAAATAACTCTGTCCCATGATTTAATTGTTCTTGCTTTTCTGTGCGATAATACTAACTGACCTGTTTTATCCTCACGGATGTCAATTAAAACCTCAACTTTGTCACCCACTTTTAATCCTGGGTTGTAACGGAATTCGTTAAGTGAAATCACACCTTCTGACTTCGCGTTGATGTCAACAATTGCGTCTCTGTCAGTAATTCTAACGACAACACCTTCTACTACTTCTTCTTGATCTGTTGAAATAAAAGTTTTAGTAACTAACGCTTCAAATTCTTGCAAGTTTTTCTCATCTACAGGATCAATTCCTTCTGAGTAATTGTGCCAGTTAAAATCTGTTAAAAACTCTTGTTGTTCTTTGTTTAATACAGCCATGCTGATAAATAATTTGTATTCTGTTTTATTTGTGTTTCATAAAGCGTTTAAAAACAGAAGTTGTTTTTTATATAATTTGTTGATAACTAATGGAAACACTAACCGCCAAAAGGATTGCAAAAGTAATTATTTTTTATGTATTTGCAAAAAATAAACTAGATAAAAAACAAATTATGTAGAGTTAATTATTAGGTGTAAAAAAACCCTTTTAGAATTTTTAAGATTAAAAGGGTTTACTATTTAAAAAAGAGATCTAATGGCTAACATTCTCCACATCATTCGGATTGTGTTTGTGTTTAAACAAAACTGCAAAAAGAATGGCAATCACTAACGCATATCCTGCAAACGAAAGCCAGATGTTATGCCAATCTCTAACACCATCGTGAGTAAAGAATTTATCAATTACAATACCGCTTAATAATCCGCCAAAGAAAGCTCCAAAACCATTAGACATCATCATAAACAATCCTTGAGCTGAAGAACGAATTCGAGTATCAGTAGTAGTTTCAATGAATAAAGAGCCCGAAATATTAAAGAAATCAAATGCCATACCGTAAACGATACACGACATTACAATCATCCATAAACCATCTGTAGGATTTCCATAAGCAAACAAACCAAAACGTAAAACCCAAGCCAACATTGATATCAACATTACTTGTTTTATACCAAATCGTTTCAAGAAAAAAGGAATTGCCAATATAAATAAGGTTTCAGATATTTGAGAAATCGATAATATGATAGTAGAATATTTCACCACAAATGAATTGGCATATTCAGGAACTTTTGCAAATTCTGACAAATAAACATCCCCATACATATTAGTCAGTTGTAGTGCACCGCCAAGCAACATTGAGAACAAGAAAAACAAAGCCATTTTATAAGTTCCAAATAATTTAAACGCATCCAAACCTAATTTTTCAAAAAAAGATGCTTCTTCTGAGATTAATTTTTGTGGTGGACATTTTGGTAACGTAAAAGAATAAAATCCTAATACAAAGGCAGCAAAAGCAGACAAATAAAACATATTGACTGAAGCTTTATTTCCCGTCAAATTAGTAATCCACATAGCGGCGATGAAACCAATTGTTCCCCAAACTCTGATAGGTGGAAATACTTTTACAACATCATAATTATTGCTTTTCAAAATATTATAAGCCACCGAATTTGACAACGAAATGGTTGGCATATAACACATCATAGCAGCAAAGATTACCCAATAAAAAGTAGTTGGATTATCCACTTGAGGAATATAGCAAAGAGCTAAACCTGCGAGAATGTGAAGAACACCATAAAGTTTTTCGGCGTTTATCCATTTATCAGCAATAATCCCTGTTATGGCTGGCATTATAATAGAAGAAATTCCAAGTGTCGAAAAAATGGCGCCAAATTCGGCGCCACTCCATTGTTTTGTGGCAAACCAATAATTGCCAACCGTTATCAACCATGCTCCCCAAACGAAGAATTGGAGAAAACTCATTACAGTCAATCTGAATTTTATAGTCATAAAAAATAGTTTTGATTTAGTTAAAATAGAACGTAAATCTACTATTTATATCGAGACAAACAAATATTTACAACGATTTCGTCACATCTTCCACCAATTCCAAAACGGCATTGAATTGTTCGTCACGAGTGAGATAAGAATTGTCAATTTCAATAGCATCATCGGCTTTCCTTAAAGGCGAATCATCACGATGAGTATCAATATAATCGCGTTGTTGTACATTTTTTAAAACATCTTCAAAAGTAACTTTTGGGTCTTTACTCAGCAACTCTTCAAAACGTCTTTGCGCTCTCGTTTCTGGGCTTGCCGTCATGAAGATTTTTAGTTCCGCATCAGGAAATACAACGGTACCAATATCGCGACCATCCATCACGATTGCTTTGCCCTTGCCCATTTCTTGCTGTTGCTCCACTAATTTAGATCGAACTTCAGAAACCTCTGCTACTAAACTCACAAAATTAGAAACATCCAACGTTCTGATTTCCTTTTCAACATTAACATCATTCAGATACATTTCGGCAAAACCCAATGCTACATTGAATTCAAAATGCAATTTTATAAAAGGCAAACTGTTAATTAAAGTTTGCTTATCAAAGTAATCAGCAGTAATATAACCATTCTGCATCGCAAAAAATGTTACCGCACGATACATTGCACCAGTATCAACATAAATATAACCCAAATGTTTAGCTAATTGTTTGGCTAAAGTACTTTTCCCTGTGGAAGAAAATCCGTCAATGGCAATGGTGATTCTTTTCAAAATATTATTTTATTTATATAGAATTATTTATCATTTGCAAAATCAATAGTCAAACCAAAAAGACTAGTATTAGCTGCTAAAGTATATCGAGAATAGGAATAATTAAATTTTAAGTTATTCATCTTTAATCCAAAACCAACTGAAATTCCAGAAAAATTTCGTTGTTCTAAGATACGCAATTCTTCAGCTCTTCTAAAATTATAACCTAACCTCAGATTAAATGCCTTCTCCGGAAACAATTCAACACCAACAATAACATGTCGCAAGGCATTTCCAAAAACAGAGACTTTCTCTTCAGTTGAACCTCCATCCAATCCGCCCTGAGCTCTATTTGGATT
>JAYTVI010000088.1:0-22007 GCA_043744095.1 Flavobacterium sp. | reverse complement strand
TTCGTGAAAACATCGCCTACGGAAAACCAAATGCTACCGAAGAAGAAATTCTAATTGCTGCCAAACAAGCTAACGCATTAGATTTTGTAAACGGATTTCCAGAGAAATTTGACACTTTAGTTGGAGAACGAGGTATCAAACTTTCAGGCGGACAACGCCAACGTATTGCAATTGCAAGAGCATTATTAAAAAATCCTAGTATTTTGATTTTGGACGAAGCAACATCATCTTTGGATAGCGAAAGTGAAAAATTAGTACAACAAGCTTTAGAAACTTTAATGGAAGGAAGAACAAGTATTATCATTGCTCATAGACTTTCAACGATAAGAAGTGCTGACGCAATTTTAGTCCTAAACGAAGGAAAGATCGCAGAGAAAGGAACACACAAAGAATTACTAGAAATTGAAAATGGTATTTACAAGAAATTGAGTAATTTGCAGTTTAGTGAGTATTAAAAAAATAGTCACAGATTCACAGATTTAAAAATAAAATAATCTGTGAATCTGTGGCAAATAATTATTTACCTTTTCTTCTATCTCTTTCCGTTTTCAGCAAATTCAACTCTCTACTTGTTTGTCCAGCTACTGAAGTGTTTTCTTCTGCTCGACGAATTAAATATGGCATCACATCGCGAACCGGACCAAATGGTAAATATTTAGCAACATTATAACCATTTTCGGCTAAATTGTAACTAATATTATCACTCATTCCGTACAACTGTCCGAACCAAATGCGGTGATCATTTTTAGAAATTCCGTTGGAAGCTTGCATTTCCATTAACTTATACGAACTTTCTTCATTATGAGTTCCTGCAAAAATTGACACCTTATCAATATGCTTCATCATATAATCTAAAGCGGCATTATAATTGTCATCTGTAGCTTGTTTGGAGGCACAAATTGGTGTTGGATAACCATTTTCTTCTGCACGTTTGTGTTCTTTTTCCATATAAGCGCCACGAACTAGCTTCATTCCAATATAAAATCCTTGTTCTTTTGCTTTTTCGTGTAAACTTTTCAAATAATCTAATCTGTCCCAGCGATACATTTGCAATGTACTGAAAACAATCACTTTTTCTTTGTTGTATTTCACCATCATTTCTTCCACCAAATCATCTGCTGCATCTTGCATCCAACTTTCTTCAGCATCAATTAATAAAGCAACATCTTTAGAATGTGCCGTTTTGCATATAATTTCAAAACGCTCTTTAATTTGATTCCATTCGGCTTGCTCAGCTACCGAAAGTGGTTGCTTCTCTCCTACTTTGGTATATAAATCCAATCGACCTAAACCTGTTGGTTTGAAAACCGCAAATGGAATCGCTTGACGTTCTTTGGCAAATTCAACTGTTTTTAAGGTCATTTCTAGTGCAGCATCAAATTGTGCTTCTTCCTCTTTTCCTTCAACTGAATAATCTAATACAGATGAAACACCTTTGGTAAACATATTATCTACAACTTTAAGACAATCTAATTCATTAACTCCACCACAAAAGTGATCGAAAACAGTTGCACGAATCAATCCATCAACTGGTAAATGTGCTTTTAATGCAAAATTGGTAACTGCTGTTCCAATTCGAACAAGTGGTTCATTGGCAATCATTTTGAAAAGAAAATAAGCTCTATCTAATTCTGTATCGCTTTTTAAAGAAAAAGCAACTTGTGTATTGTTGAATATTTTATCCATTTGTTATAATAATTGCACAAATATAATTAGAATTTGATAAATTTTATTTCGAATTAGCTATTCTTTTTATCATTCCGTTAAAGATAAAAAAATGAAAAGGCAACATACTGTACCAATATAATCTTCCAAAAAGTCCTCTTGGTCTAAAAGTCGCAATTTGATGCAAATAATTGTTTTCGTCAATTCTAAATTCGAGCCAAGCTTCACCTGGAACAAGCATTTCTGCATACAACAATAGTCGTTTATTTTCTTTATCTGCTAGAATTACACGCCAAAAATCGAGCGAATCGCCATTGTCTAAATGTGTAGGACTTGTTCTACCACGACGCAAACCAACACCACCAAAAAGTTTGTCTGCAAAACCGCGAAGTTGCCACATCCAATTTCCATAATACCAACCTTTATCGCCACCAATTGACCAAATATTTTCTACTACTTGTTTGGAATTCAATATTTTAATTTTCTTACTATCTTTCAAACAACCGAATTGTGGAATTTGAATATAATTGGATAAATTATTCTTAATTCGACCACTTGCCAAACTGTCTTTCCAACTAGAAACAACTAGGTTTTGCTCTATTTTTTGAAAAGCTAATTTAATTGCATCAACATACGAAATTGGTTTTACGTTAAGCATTCGTTGTAGTCGATTATCATTGCAAATTACTTCGACTTTCATACTATCAACAAGATTTAAAGCTAATGTGTATGAAGTTGAAGTTACAAAATACAACCAATATGAGGATAATTTTGGTGTCATAACTGGAATGGTAATTATTGCTAATTTGATGCCACGAGTTTTAGCATACAATTGCATCATTTGTTTGTAAGTAATTACATTTGGACCACCAATATCAAACGATTGATTAAAGCACTCTTCACGATTTTGAACACTAATTAAATACTTCATTACATCACGAATGGCAATAGGTTGTGTTTTGGTTAAAACCCATTTAGGTGTAATCATTACTGGAAGTTTTTCGCACAAATCACGAATAATTTCAAAAGATGAACTTCCTGAACCAACAATAATTCCAGCTTTTAAAACAGTTAAATTTGGTTTTCCAGAATATAGAATATTTTCAACATTATTTCGTGATAACATATGTTTTGACAATTTTGGATCATTGACAATTCCGCTTAAATAGATGACTTGTTTGACATTCATATATTCGGAATATTTGTTAAAATTATGTGCTGTTTCAGCTTCCAATTTATCAAAAACATCAGTAGAACTCGACATTGAATGAATTAAAAAGTAAGCAATATCAATAGATTTTGGACAATCTTCAAAATTAACTACTTCTAGAAAATCTACTTCCCAAATTGTAATTAATGAAAGTATTTCTTTATCTAATCCTAGACGCATTTTGTCGCGAACTGCACAAATAATTTCGTGACCTTGACTTATGAGTTCTGGCAATAATCGTCTTCCAACATAACCATTTGCTCCTGTTAATAGAATTTTCATTTCAATGATATTTAAGTTATTATTCTTTCAACCATAAATTTCTATATTCTTTATTTTTATCATAATCTGATGCTTGTTTTTCAATATTGAAATATCGGTTTCCTCTTGGATCATTTCCTACACCAGCAAGATAAGCCCAATTTCCCCAATTGCTACACACATCATAATCAATAAGTTGTTGTTCAAAATAAGCTGCACCGTATCGCCAATCTAGTTTTAAATCGTTACATAAATAACTAGCTACATTTTGGCGTCCTCGATTGCTCACAAATCCTGTGAGTTTTAATTCAATCATATTAGCATCTACAAAATCAACTCCAGTTTCGCCATTTATCCATTCTTGAAATTGATGTGTATTGTGTTTGTTAACTGGAATTCCTTTATTCTGAATTCCAGCTTGTTGAAAGAATTTGGCGTTGTATTTTTTCATCATAAATCTAAAATAATCACGCCATAACAATTCAAAAACCAACCAATAAGTCGATTCATTTGCGCCAAATTGTTCTTCATATTTCTTAAGTTCATCATAAATAAACCTAGGAGAGATACAACCTAAAGCCAACCAAGCCGAAAATTTAGATGAATAATCTGCTCCAACTAATCCGTTTCTAGTTTCTTTATAATTTGAAATTGATTTTGTTTCATAAAAATAATGATTTAATCGATTGATAGCTTCAGTTTCGCCACCTTTAAATTGAATTGCAGCTCTTTTATCAATTTTAGTAAATTCTAAATCTAAATCTTCAAATGTTGGCAAACTCAATGTCGGAATTTCGGGCGATTTAATTTTTATTGGTTCTTCAAAAGCGTTTCTTATTATTGCATCTTTCTCTGTTTTCTTTCTAAAATTGGTAAAAACATCTGGAATATCTTTTATAGAAAAAGGCAAATCTTCTGCGTGATATAAAGTGCTGGTGCTAAACGATTGAAACTCGCATTTTAATTTGAATAATTCATTTTGAACTATAATTTCCGTTTGTTTTTCTTCATACGAAACTTCGCGTTTTGCAACTACTTTTGATACTTTGTATTCTTGTACAATTTTAGGTATTTCAACTTCAGGTTTTCCTTTTACAACAAGCAATCCTGAGCCTAATTTTCGTAAAGATGCATCTAAATCTATCAATGATTCTAATAAAAATTGGGTTCTAAAACTTCCTGTTTTTTTAAATCCAAAATCTGTGGTTTCAAATTGTGATTCGTCAAAACAATACACCGGAATTATTTCATCGCTTTGTGAAATTGCTTTAACCAAAGTTTCGTTATCGTGTAATCGTAAATCGGTTTTAAACCAAACTATCGAGGTTTTCATTTTTTTTCTTTTTTAACTCTTAAACTTATAAACATTTAAACTTATTTAAAGTTCATTTATATTTTTCAAATAATAATCAGCTTGTTGTAATAAAGCAGTTTTATCTTCTGGTTTCATTTTTCGCCAAACGTTGTACATCATTCCGATACGTGGATTTTTGCCTAATTTGTCTTCATTTCTATCATAAAAATTCCAATACAAACTATTAAACGGACACGCTTTTTCGCCTGTTTTGATTGCTTTTTTGTAAAAACAACTGCCACAATAATGACTCATTTTATCAATATAAGAAGCCGAACTAACATACGGTTTTGTACCTACAATTCCGCCATCGGCAAACTGACTCATTCCTCGAGTATTAGTAATTTCAACCCATTCAAAGGCATCGATGTAAATTCCGAGATACCAAGCGTCGATTTCATCAGGATGAATTCCTGCCAAAAGCGCAAAATTTCCTGTAATCATTAAACGCTGTATGTGATGTGCGTAAGCGTAATGTAAGGATTGATTGATGGCATCTTTCATACAATTCATTTTGGTTTTACCAGTCCAAAACCAATCGGGTAATTTTTCTTGATTGTTGAAGAAATTCATTGATGCAAATTCGGGCATTTTGTTCCAATAAATGCCTCGCATATATTCGCGCCAACCAATTATTTGACGTACAAAACCTTCCAACTGATTGAATTCTATTTCGTTTGGACGATTTTGCCATTCTTCAATGCAACGCTCAATAACTTCTTTGGGTGAAATCATTTTTACATTCATCGAAAATGAAATTCTTGAATGATACAACGACCATTCATTTGGTGTCATCGCATCTTGATAGCTTCCAAAAAGTTGCAAACATTCTTTAGCAAAAAATTCTAATAATTGCAATGATTGTTCTCTGTTTGTTGGCCAAACAAAGTTTTGTGCATCAATAGTTCCAATGGTTTTGATGTTAGTTTTTAGAATTTCATTATAAATTTCTGAAACGTTATTATTAAATACTATTGGGTCAATTGGTTTGTGGTTTTTAGGTAATTTTTTACGATTTTCGCCGTCGTAATTCCATTGGCCTGTGAGTGGTTTGTCACCTTCCATCATCACATTGTGTTTTTTTCGCATTGCACGATAAAAACTTTCCATCAAATAGATTTTCTTGCCTTCAAAGAAATCGCCCAATTCATTTCTAGTAGTAAAAAAATGCTCTGAATCAATAACCGAACTTGTTATTGAAATTGATTTACAAAGATTTTTTAAATCTAAATCAACACGATATTCATCGGGCAATTGGTATTCAAAATGTGTGAAATTATGTTCGGAAATTAAATTTTGAATGTTTGCTTCAAACGATTGTAAATTGTTTTTATTATTTAAGTTGTTATAGATAACCTTATGATTATTAAGGAGTAAATTATCTTTAAAACTTTGCATCGCTGCGAAAATTCCAACTACTTTTTGAATATGATGTTGGGCATAATCGGTTTCTGTTCGGATTTCCATCAAGACATAAGTTATTGAATCATCAATAGTTTTGTACCAAGAATGTTTGGAATTTAATTGATCTCCGAGAATTAATCGTAACGTTTTTGACATTATCTTTTTTATTTGCCCTGATTCACAGATTTTTTTAAATCATTTTAATCTGTGAATCTGTGGCTATTTAGTTTTATTCATTCTGCATTTATCACTACAATATTTTACTTGGTTCCAAATTTTTTCCCATTTTTTACGCCAAGCAAATGGCTTGTGGCAAACAATACAGGTTTTATTTGGAAGGTTTTGTTTTTTTACTCCTCGCATTTTTGGGTTTATTTGGATTACTCACGTGCTTTTTCAAAATTCGTTTTCCTTCTTCTTTGACATCATCTTTCTTTCTAAAACTCCAAACAATATCACTTGCCTTTTTTCGAGTCTCGTCAATATCTACAATAGGAAACGGATAATCTTTACCAATTTCACAGTTGTAAAATTGTTGTTCAATAGCATTCAATTTCCAAGGTTCGTGAATTAAATTTGCAGGAATTTCGGCTAATTCTGGAACCCATTTTTTTATAAATATTCCATCATTATCGTGATCTTCTGAATTTTTAATCGGACTATAAATTCGTATCGTATTAATTCCAGTTGTTCCCGATTGCATCTGTATTTGTGGATAATGAATTCCGGGTTCGTAATCTAAAAATTGTCGAGCTAAAAAATGTAATTCACGCCAATCTTGCCACAAATTGAATGTAAAAAAAGAAACTACCATTGCTCGCATTCTAAAATTAATATAACCGGTTTGAACCAAACATCGCATACACGCATCCACAATTGGAACGCCTGTTTTTCCTTCTTGCCACGCTTTTATATAGGTTTCATTTTTAGGTTTTACTAAAGAATCATAAGCACGATTTATGTTTTCAAATTCCATTCGGCACTCGTCTTCAAATTTTTGAATAAAATGACAATGCCAATGCAAGCGTGAAACAAAATTGAGCATTGCACGTTTGTTGGGTGAAGTTTCATAAAACTGATTCGTATATTGATAAATCATTCGCATACTAATATTTCCATAGGTCAAATAAGGCGATAATCGGCTGCAACCTTTACGACTTAATTCGGGTTTAGAAATATGTTTGCTGTAATTTACGTGGCGTTCTTTTGCAAAATTATCTAAATAACGCCAAGCCCAATATTCGCCACCTTTTTGAAAGTTTTTATTGCTAGTTGTAATCTCTTTTGAAAGTTGATTTCCTCTTAAGTTTTGATAAAAATTAGTATCAAAATTTTCAAATTTGATGGTTTTTAAATCGATTATTTTTGGTTCGGCACGCATTACTTTTTCCCAACGTTTGTCCCAATCGCTTCTTGATTTTAATTTTCTAATTACGCCGTGCATTTGAGATTGTTTCCAATGAATTTGATTTTCATCAAAAAACGATTGCATTGCAATATCTCTAGCAAATGTCACTTTATTGCCAATTTCTTGATGAGAAAAAATGGTTTTTACATCGTAAACTTTAACTATTTCCTCAAAAACGGTTTGCACTTCATTATGAAAAAAGAAAATTTGAGTTGAAACAGATTTCAAACGAGTTTGCATTTCTTGTATGGATTCGAAGATAAACCGCCAATGACGCACATCAGAATCATCGTAATTCATAACCGAAGGTTCAAAGAAATAAACCAATAAAGTAGGAATTTCTTCGTGTTGCGCCATAAATAGTGGTTCGTGATCTATAAAACGTAAATCACGTTTGAACCACACAATATTTATAGCTTTTTTAGTCAATTTTATAATAATGAAGTGATTTCTTTATCAGGTTTTGCATAACTCAATCGATCTAATTGTATGGTTTTGTGATAACTATCCAATCCTGCACAGGTTATAGTATTTGCTTTTTCTAAATCGATAAAACCATCATCGTGCATACAATTTTCTGGAATATAAATATGAGTAATTTCGCCAATTATCATACTTGTATTATTAATCGAAATAGCAACTTGTTCTTTAAATTCTATTCCTAATTGGATATTGCTTTCGGATACAAAAGGTGCAAAAAAATCATTTTTATATTCTGGATTTAAACTAGTTACATCAAACTCTGAAAGCGAATCTTCATAGCGTGCAGACGTTTGATGTGCTTGTTCGTAAATCGATTCGTTGATGTGATTTAAGGTATAAAAACCAGTTTCTAAAATATTTCGCATTGTATCACGCTCTGGCGGACTTGGACGAAAAATCATTCCTATTAATGCTGGATTTGCTCCAATATGAAAAAAAGAACTGAAAATTGCCAAATTTGTAGCATTGTTTTTGTTTTTAGTTCCAACTAAAGACACACTTTTAAATCCGCCTAAACTGTTGATTAGATGTACTCTTTTTTGCTTTTCTAATTCTTGAATTTGAGTTTTGTTGATGTGTATTTTATTCATTTATAAAAAAATTAGGCAAGATGAATCCATTTTTTTTCACTATTCAATTTAAATGTTCCAATGTGTTCTTTGTTCCATTCGTTTGGTGCAATTAATGAAAGTGAATTGGATCCATCATTATTAGCATACAAATGATAAATTTCTCCGATTACGGGTTCAAATGAAAACTTGGCACTATAAACAATTTCGTTCCATTCAAACTCACGCATCAAATTTTCATATTGTTGTTTTAGTTCGTTAAATTTATTTTCAAACTCCTTATTTACATTGCTAATGCCACGACTTTTCCAAGAAACTAAATCGTCCATTTTGATAACTGGCGCACCAACATTGGTCGAATAAGACAACAAACTTGCATTGTAACCGTCTTGTTCTGAATAGACTATGTTATCGGGTTTCTTGTTTTCCATTTTATCGTTTTGAAATTTTATTGTTAGAAATCGCACGTTGCAAGTTGCATTTGAATCGATCGATGCCTTCAACACGTTTATTTACATGCTTGGTTTTGCAATTTTCAACACGTTCACGCCATAATTTATAGCTGTTGAACTTCAATTCTTTTTTCATCAAAGCTTTCACATCAGCTTCTGACAAACCAAATTGAAATTTTATAGCATCAAACGGGGTTCTGTCTTCCCAAGCCATTTCAATAATTCTATCTATTTGAATATCATTGAATTCGGTAGTTTCTATGGTTGCAATAATTGGTTTCAAATTATTTTGTTTATTGTTCTTGAACAAATATTAAACAAAAGTAAGTAATTTTTAGTTTCCATCACTCAAAAATTAAGAAAATAAATTAATTTTCATTTCGCAACGATTGAATAATATGACTATTTTTGTTTCTAATATTAAACTCAACTATGCAATCTATTGAAGCCAACGGTTATTCTATTTATTTTAATGAAATTGGATATGAAAAAATCAATGAACTAATTAATTCAAAAAAATATTCTTCACTGTTTATTTTGGTTGACGAGCTTACAAATGAGTTTTGTTTGCCAAAATTTCTACCAAATTTAGTGACAGAAATTCCAATAGAAATTATCGAAATTGAAGCTGGTGAAAGTATCAAAAATATTACGACTTGTTTGGAAATTTGGTCGATTTTATCAGACTTAGGTGCCGATAGAAAAAGTGCTATAATCAATCTTGGTGGTGGCGTAATTACAGATATTGGAGGATTTATTGCATCGACTTTCAAACGAGGTATTGATTTTATTAATGTTCCAACAACTTTACTTGGAATGGTTGATGCTTCTATTGGTGGAAAAAATGGTGTTGATTTAGGAAATCTCAAAAACCAAATTGGCGTTATTAATGTACCTCAAATTTTATTGATTGATACCTCATTTTTGGAAACATTATCTAAAAGAGAAATGCGTTCAGGTTTGGCTGAAATGCTAAAACACGGATTGATTTATGACAAAAACTATTGGGAACAATTTTTGGAATTATCCGAAATTGATTTTACAGATTTTGATGCATTAATTTACCGCTCAATTGAAATTAAAAACGAAATTGTAAAACAAGACCCAACCGAAAATGGCATCAGAAAAGCCTTAAATTTTGGTCATACGCTAGGACACGCAATAGAAAGTCATTTTTTAGAAACTACTGAACCTTTATTACACGGTGAAGCAATTGCAATCGGAATGATTTTGGAAAGTTACATTTCTAAAGAAAATGGCTTGTTATCAAATGAAGAATTTCATCAAATAAAATATACTATATCAAATATTTATGAAAAGCATATTTTTACTAAAAAAGATATAGAATCCATTCAAAATTTACTTATTCACGACAAGAAAAATGAGTACGGAAAAGTACAATTTGCATTGATAAATGGCATCGGGAAAAATAAGATAAATCAAACAACTGAAAAAGAATTAATTATTAAAGCTTTTAATGATTATAAATCTTAAAATAAATTAATAATAACTTTACATTTCATTTATATTATTTTTTACATTTGTCAGGATGAATAAAAATAAAAATATTTTCTATAAAAATTACTGCAATATTACATGTAGTAATTCTTATTTGAAATTATGGATAAGTACATTTTCGAAGAAAAGTATTTTGAATTTTTACGCACTCGATTTTTCTATTTCCAATAACGAAAAACTACCTATTATTTTTGCTAATATTCGAGTTTGAACTTTAGATTATTTTTTATTAAAATTTTAATCTCAAAATCAAAACCAATAGAATGAATACAAAATATTTCGATTTAATAAATCAAACATATTATTTTCCACAAGAAGAGTTTACATTAAATAAAGACAATACTTTACAATTTCATAATATAGATTTAATGAAATTGGTAGAGCAATATGGCACACCATTGAAGTTTACTTATTTACCTCAAATTTCTAACAACATTAATAGAGCTAAAAATTGGTTTAGAAAAGCGATGGAGAAAAACAAATATGAGGGTAAATATTATTATTGTTATTGCACCAAAAGTTCTCATTTTGAATACATTATGAATGAAGCTTTTAAAAACAATATTCATATTGAGACTTCATCTGCTTTTGACATTAATATTGTAGAAAATTTGATGGCAAACGGAAAAATCAATAAAAGTACTTACATAATATGTAACGGTTTCAAAAGAGATCAATATATAAGTAATATTGCTAGATTGATAAATAATGGTCATAAAAATGCTATTCCGATTATTGATAATTATGAAGAATTAGATTTGCTTCAAGCAGAAATTAAAGGAAAATTTAAAATCGGAATTAGAATTGCTGCAGAAGAAGAACCAAAATTTGAGTTCTATACTTCTAGACTTGGAATTGGTTATAAAAATATTGTAGCATTTTATAAAAAGCAAATTCAAGAAAATGATAAATTAGAGCTGAAAATGCTTCACTTTTTTATCAATACTGGTATCAATGATAACGCATATTATTGGAACGAATTGGTAAAATGTATTAAAGTGTATATTGCACTAAAAAAAGAATGCCCATCTCTTGATGGATTGAATATTGGTGGCGGATTTCCTATCAAAAACTCATTGGCTTTTGAATATGATTATCAATATATGATAGATGAGATTATCAATCAAATAAAAATTGCTTGCGAAGAAGCTGAAGTAGATGTGCCAAATATTTTTACAGAATTCGGTTCTTTTACTGTTGGTGAATCTGGCGGAGCAATTTATCAAGTATTGTATCAAAAACAACAAAATGATAGAGAGAAATGGAATATGATTGACAGTTCTTTTATCACTACATTACCAGATACTTGGGCAATAAACAAGCGTTTTATATTGCTTGCAGTAAACCGTTGGAACGAATCTTATGAAAGAGTACTTCTTGGCGGTATGACATGCGATAGCGATGATTATTATAATTCTGAGCAAAATATGAATGCCATTTATTTGCCAAAATACAATAAAGAAAAGCCTTTGTATATTGGTTTTTTTAATACTGGAGCATATCAAGAAACAATTGGTGGTTATGGAGGATTGCATCACTGTTTGATTCCGCAACCCAAACATATATTAATAGATCGTGATGAAAATGGTATTTTAGCAACAGAAATTTTCTCAGAACAACAAACATCTGAACAAGTATTAGAAATATTAGGATATAATAAAAAATAGTTAACCCAAACTGTTTGCTGTTTATTGAAAAAAGTTTTTCTTTGAACCGTAAAAAAACAAACAAAAAATGAGTAAAGGACCGATAAGTCAATTTATAGAAAAACATTACCTGCATTTTAATTCTGCTGCTTTAGTTGATGCTGCCAAAGGATATGAACAACAACTTGCAAATGGAGCAAAAATGATGGTAACACTTGCTGGAGCAATGAGTACTGCAGAAATAGGAAAAATTTTCGCAGAGTTTATTCGAAAAGACAAAGTGCAAATAATTTCTTGTACTGGTGCTAATCTTGAAGAAGATATTATGAACTTAGTAGCACATTCTCATTACGAAAGAGTACCACATTATAGAGATTTGACTCCACAAGAAGAGTGGGATTTATTAGAAAGAGGATTAAATCGTGTTACAGATACTTGTATTCCAGAGCACGAAGCCTTTCGAAGATTGCAAAAACACATTTACAAAATCTGGAAAGATGCTGATGATAAAGGCGAACGTTATTTTCCTCATGAATTTATGTACAAAATGTTGCTTTCTGGTGTTCTTGAAGAATATTACGAAATTGACTTAAAAGATAGTTGGATGTATGCTGCTGCTGAGAAAAATTTACCTATTATTGTACCAGGTTGGGAAGATAGTACTATGGGAAATATTTTTGCTTCGTATGTAATTAAAGGAGATTTGAAAGCATCAACTATGAAATCAGGAATTGAGTATATGACATTCCTTGCAGATTGGTATCCAAAAAACAGCAAAAATGGTGTAGGTTTCTTTCAAATAGGTGGAGGAATTGCGGGAGATTTTCCTATTTGTGTTGTGCCAATGTTATACCAAGATATGGAAATGCATGATGTGCCGTTTTGGAGTTATTTCTGTCAAATTTCTGACTCAACAACCAGTTACGGTTCCTATTCTGGAGCTGTACCTAATGAAAAAATTACATGGGGGAAATTAGATATCAAAACCCCAAAATTTATAATAGAATCAGATGCAACTATTGTTGCTCCATTAATATTTGCTTACCTACTAGATTTATAATTTTATGAAAAGAATTATTGTTGATTATTCAAAACTGACCAATGAAATTTTGAACCTTTTGGTTGAAAAATTTCCTGACGGATATGATGACTCAAACATTGTCCGTTTTAGAAATGCTCAAAACGAACTTATTGAAGCTGTTGAAGTACGTACTGAAGATACCATCTATTTGGTAAAAGTGAGTACTAAACTTGCCAGTCGTTTAGAGAAATTTGACGACGATGATATTGATGATATCGTTGAACCAATCGATGTTATCAAAGGATTAGATGATGATGAAGATGCTCCATCAGACGATGATGACGAAGAAGAAGATTTATTGAAAGATAAAGGAGGATCTGATGATGGTGATGATGATACAGATGATGATGATGATGATCAAGAAGAAATTGTCGACGACGACGACGATGACGAAGAATAAATAAAAAAGGAACTCTATTTTTGAGTTCCTTTTTTTTATAAATATCGTTCACTAAAAACTTGTTGATGATGGTTTTGATGACCAATTATAATAAAACCAATTGCCCGAACCGAAATAGGGTTGTTAGAAGCTATCCCTATTTGCATTAAATCTTCTTCAGAAAAAGTTTTGAATAATGATAATGTAGCTTGGCGAACAACAGCTAACTCTGTTAGCAAATCTATTATAGTTCTTTTACTACCATTTGCAATTGTTGCATAATCATCTTCATCAAAACCTTGTAAAGGTGTTTTATCTTTTCTAGCAATTCGTAGAGCTCTATAACTAAAAATTCGTTCGGCATCTATGATATGTTGCAGAATATCTTTGATTGTCCATTTTCCTTCTGCATAAATATAATCAAATTTGTCCATCGGAATATTTTGAACAAATTTTATCAATCGATGTACAGAAATTTCTAATTCTTCTAATAAATCTACTTCTCCAACTTTACTCATATAAGGTTCAAAAAAAGTTGCATATTCTATAGGTAATACTTGAGAGGTTTTCATTTTTAATACTTTATAAATTGGATAACAAATATCTAATTTTTTTTCTAATTTTTATAGAGTTCAAATTGCCAACTTTAATAGTAAACAGCATAACTTGCTTTTTTAAATTAAGCAGAATTCCTACTTGCATTTGTATTCCCAAAAAGAGAACGGGTTACAATTTTTTCATAAACTGTAATAAGTTTTTCATTTTTTTTACTATCTGCATTTAACTCTTTGATTTTCAATAAAGCGAATTGTTGAATTGTTAGTAAAGGTTTTACTATTTGTTCTCTAATTGCAATAGAAGCTTTTCCGTCGGGATAGTTTTCCATCAATTCATGATGACCCGTAATTTTGAGCAATAATCGCTTGGTTTCTATAAATTCATCATAAATAATTTGCCAAAAATCTCCAAATTCAGGATCATCTTTCATATAAGCAGTTAAAGGAAAAAAAGATTTTGCCAATGACATCATACTATTTTCTAATAAGGTTTTAAAAAACAATGAATTATCAAATAATTGTTGCACTTTATCCCATTTGTTGTTAACTTCAAAATGTTTTAAAGCTGAACCAACTCCAAAAAAACCTGGAACATTTTGTTTGAGTTGACTCCAAGAACCAACAAAAGGAATAGCTCTTAATTCTGAAAAATCTAAAGATTCAGAACTTTTTCTTTTAGAAGGACGACTTCCAATATTGGTTTTGGCATAATAATTTAGAGTGCTCATTTTTTCCAAATATGGAATAAATTTTGGATGGTTTTTAAAAGCATTATATTTATTGAATCCAATAATGGCTAATTCATCAAGAATTTCTTTGTCTTTTTTGCTTAGTTTATTTTCATTTCCTTTAAAAATCTGATTGTTTGCACCAGCTGTCAGAAGATTCTCAAGATTATAACGACAAGAATCTAAAGTTCCAAAATTTGAACTTATAGTTTGCCCTTGCACAGTAACTTGTATTTGTTGATTTTCAATTCCTGAACCTAAAGAGGCATAAAATTTATGCGTTTTTCCACCTCCACGCGCTGGTGGTCCACCTCTACCATCAAAAAACAAAACTTTAATTCCGTATTTTCTAGATACTTTGGTTATACTTTCTTTGGCTTTGTATATACTCCAATTTGCCATTAGATAACCACCGTCTTTTGTCCCGTCAGAAAAACCAAGCATAACAGTTTGTTGATTATCTCGATTAGAAAGATGGCTTTTATAATTTTCAGAAGTATATAATTGTTCCATTATGAGTTCAGCATTTCTTAAATCATCTATAACTTCAAAAAGAGGAATTATATCTATTGTTGGATTTTGCCAATCACATTGTTTTATAAATTCAAAAGTATCTAATACATGTTTTGCACTATCACAATTACTGATAACGTAACGATTAGAACCTAATTGACCATTATTTAATTGAATATCTTTTATAGCATAAATAGATTCAATAGTAGATTTTGTTATTTCGTCTTGGAAATTTTCTGATTTTAAAATAGTATTATTTTTTGTTAATGATACATTCTCAAAAACAGTTTCTAAAATTTTGCTGTTTTGACGAATATCTAATGATGCAAAATGAAATCCAAATAGTGTAACCTTATTTATTAAAGTGTTTAAATCATCTAAATATAAAGATTGATGTTGCTCAATTAAAAGCAATTTTATTTCATTCAATTTAATTTTAAAGTCTTCTAATGTTATATAAATTTCTCCTTGTGAATAAAAAACAGATCGATATATTTTTGATTCTAAATCACTTAGTAAAACATCTACATCAGTAAATGTTAATTTTCGTTTAAGTTTTCTTATGTCACTATAATAACATTTAAGAATCGAAGTTCTAAGTCTATCTGCTACTTTAAAAGTAATTTCAGTGGTTACAAATGGGTTTCCATCACGATCACCACCAGGCCAAAAGCCTAAATTAAAAATTGGATTTTGTATAGAATTACGATCAAATATATTTTTTTGAATATAAGAGAGCATTTCTCCTGATGTCTGATAAAAAACATTTTCGAGATACCATATTAAACTTACAGCTTCATCATAAGGTGTTGGTTTTTCTTTTTTAATAAATGGTGTTTTTCCTAATTGTGATAATAATTCTTTGATTTTAATAAGGTCATCTTGACGGATTGCTTCGGTCAAATCGGTGATAATACCTAATACTGAACCAGTATAAAACTGTGTTGGATGTGCAGTTAATACTACTCTAACATTAAAATTTCCTATAAATTCTTTAAGCTCATCTATTTTATCTTTAGCTTCTGCTTTTTCTTTTATATCACGCAAAGATCCTCTTCCTTCAAGATTATTTACAACTGGAAAAGCCGCATCTTCAATGGCATCAAATAATACTATTTGACGTTCTACAAATTGAATAAAGCGAAACATCAAATTGATTAATTCCTTTTCGCTTGTATTATCTAAATATTTTTTTGAAAAAAAATCAACAATTTGTTTAGGATTTTCATTTTTCTGAAAGCCTTTATTGCATACTTCTGAAAATAATGGTAATAAAACACCTGTATTGTTTATAGCATCAAATGGCAAAGTCAAAAACACACTGTTGTAAACGTGATATTTTGACAATACATTTTGATTAAATCGTTCTATTTTTGGTAGTGTATACATGGCAATTATTTTTTTGTTTAAAGTATAAAAAAAACCTCAAATTTTCACTTGAGGTTTATAATAATAATAATAATAAAAAGAATTACATATTTTTGAATATGGTATGCATCAATCTTTTTTTGTCATTTATACTTTCTTCAAGCGATATCATAGTTTCTGTTCTATAAACACCTTCAATATCATCAATCATAAAAATAACATCTTTGGCGTGTTTGGTATCTTTTGCTCTAATTTTACAAAAAATATTAAACTTTCCTGTAGTTACTGAAGCAACTGTAATATAAGGTATTTCGTTGATACGTTCTAAAACAAATTTTGTTTGCGAGGTATTGTTAAGAAAAACACCAATATATGCAATAAACGAATAGCCTAATTTATCATAATCTAACACTAAAGAAGAACCCATTATAATTCCTGCATCTTCCATTTTCTTTACACGAACGTGAACTGTACCGGCAGAAATCAATAATTTTTTTGCAATATCTGTAAAAGGAACTCTGGTATTATCAATCAACATATCCAATATTTGGTGATCGACTTCATCTAAACGGAACTTACTCATAAATTTAATTTTCTATTGTTTTGTAAACTATTCAAAAATACATTATTAATATTAAAAACACAAAAATATTAATTTTTTATCAAACCATTAACAATTTTAATGTTTTTATCTAAATAAAAATTTGCTTTTTCATTTAATTTCGGAATATTATCATAATCATCTGTATATTCTGCTTGATTAGCATCAATTTCAAAATGACCAAAATAATTTTCCAAATGACCTATTTTTGCAAAATATGCAGTAAAGCAAATGTTATTATCAAATAACTCTTCTTTATATTGAAGTGCAAAATTGCTAATTATTTTATTACCATCATAATTTATTTTGATATTTTTATAAACAATATCATAAAAAACTACTTTATTTTGAGGAATATTCAAATAATCGTTAATTCTATTATCAACTATAACGTTTTCGTAGAAATATTGAAAACTTGATAATAATGCAAAAAAAATGAATTTTCTTGAATATTCTCTATTATAATCATTTTGAAAATGTCCAGCTTCAAAAAGAATAGTTGGTACATTTAGTGATTGAAAAGTATCTCCAACACAATTTATATTAAAAGCATCATCAAAACGCCCTATTTGATTTGGAATATGTTTTTGCAATTCATCATTTATACTAGCAATAATATTTGCAGCTTTAATTCGGGTTTCATTATAGTTACAAGCTGAATTGTATGAAGGAGATAAAAAAGAAATTGTTGCTGGTTTACCTAAATTTCCTGCTCCAAAAATAGTGCGCTGATCGTGAAGATTATAACAATAATTGGGTTTGAATTTTTCGAAACAAGCTCTAAGTATTCTACTTTCTGGTTGTGAAAGATTTTGCGCATCACGATTCAAATCAATCTGATTTGCATTTTCTCTTGTATACACTTTTGCTCCGTCGGGATTAAGCATTGGCAAAAATAAGAAAGTAAATTTATGCAGTATTTCTTTTGCAAATTCTGTATTGCTCAGCAACAAATTAATCAAATCAAACAAACCTTTTGTGGTTGTACTTTCGTTACCGTGCATCTGAGACCACATCAAAATTCTAATTTTGCCCTCACCCAACTGAAGAGAATAAATGGGTTTATCAAGTACAGAAAAACCTTCAATTGCAAGTACATGCATTGAATTTATTTTTTTTAAAATGGGATCAATATCCTCTAAAGTAATATATCTTCCAAATAAATCTATTTGTTTATATTGACTAAATAAGTGTTCTAAATTCATATTTTATTTTTTTAATTTTGCTAATTTACATCAAAACTATTCTCGGGTACTTTTCCTAAAACATTTTTGAAATGTGGTAGAATTTGTTTTAAATCATCTTCATAATTTCCTGTAGGATAAAATGGTTTTCCTAAGTTTACTTCTTTATCTCCAAAATTAAAAGTTACGGGAATGATGGGGACATTTGCCTTTAAAGCAATATAATAAAAGCCAGTTTTCAACTCGGTTACCTTTTTGCGTGTTCCTTCTGGAGAAATTGCTAATCTAAAAACATCTTTTTTTTCAAATATTACTGCAATAGAATCTACTTTGTTTAAACCTCCAGTTCTGTCTAATGGTTCACCGCCCATCCAACGAAAATAGGAATTTAATGGAAAACGAAATAATTCTTTTTTACCTATAAAATGCATATCTAATTGGGTTATTCCACGAGTAAAAATTCCTAAATAAAAATCGTGCCAACTGGTATGTGGTAGTACCATCAAAACACATTTTTTTATATCTGGTTCAATTGTACCTACTATTTTCCAACCCATTAATTGGAAAAAAATAAATTGATAAATCCTTTTTTTCATATTAAAAATTTGATGTAAATTTACTATTAATCTCTTATTTTTGAGAAAAATAATTTCAAATGCTCAAAAAACTATTTAGCTATTTATATCCAGTAATAATTTATCAAAAAAAATCTGCTTTGAGTAAGAGTTTAGAAATTTCTTGGAATAATGGACAAATGGTTTTAGATTCAAAAAACACCAATTATTCTTATGGTAGTTTGCAACGCATTTTGAGAAAAGGATTAAAAAAAATTGGGTTTAACCGAATAAGAACAATGGATTCTATTCTGATTCTTGGAGTCGCTGGCGGTAGTGTCATCAAAACATTAATTGATGAAATTGAGTTCAAAGGTAAAATAACTGGTGTAGAAATAGATCCTGAAATTATAGAAATTGCAAATACTTATTTTAAACTTAATACTATTTCGAATTTAAAAATAATCAATGATGATGCCTTTGAATTTGTTTTAAAAAATAAAGAATGCTATGACCTTATTATCATAGATGTTTTCCAAGATACTACAATGCCAAACTTTTTGTTCGAAAAATTCTTTATGAATAGAATTGGTAGTTTGCTTAATTTGAATGGTTGTATTCTATTTAACACTATGTTATTGAATGAAAATGACAATAACAGAAACGAAAAATACATTGCAGAATTTAATGACAAACCTTTTAAAGTAAAAAAAATCCCTCGAATTGAATCGCATAACGAATTGATAATAATTGAAAAGTATTGTTGATTATAAATAGAGTATTTATTTAATAAAGAAAAGCCAATTGACATAAAATTTATATTATATTTATATAAGTTAAAATGAAGATATAATGAACCGTATTTTATCAAAATTATTGATAGGTAATGTTTCTAAATTGCCAAAACCAAGATTCAATCCTTTACAGAAGAGGATTTTGAATATAAGAGCAATATGGAACAATGATCACCAAGACGACAACGGTATTGAGAAAATAGTTCGGTTATTTCTATCGTCATCTCAATTACTTTTTCCAGGAATTTATATCAAATTATTTGCTTTCAAAAAAGGAATACAGTATCAAGATTTGGCTATGGATTTTTATGTATTATTGAAAGTTCTATTTCCGATTTTAATTTTGATAAATCATTGGCAAAATCAAACTTTTTTATTAATTATCTTGATTTATGTTTTATTAGAAACCGCTTTATATATCCCAACTTTAATTTTTGCTTCTGATTTATTTTCAAGGCCAAGATCGTATAAACGCTCAATGTTGATGTTGTTTTTTAATTACTTAGAAATTATTATGGCATATGCAGTATTTTATTCTTGTGGTAATTATTTAAACAAACCCTTCACCAATTGGTTCGATCCTATATACTTTAGTATCATCACTTCGTCTTCAATAGGTTATGGTGATTATTACCCAATAACATTAACAGGTAAAATTTTAGTGAGTTCACAAGCAATGTTATTTTTGTTTTTTGTAGTGCTTTTTTTAAATTTTTTCTCCACTAAAATAAAATCAAAAGGCTATTTTGATCATAAAAATGGTAATTAATATCAACTTTTTATCCTCGTAAAGTACTGAAATATTTAATGCAATATAGTTACATGATATTAAATTTTTTAAATTTTTGTTGTCTCAAAGCCTTTAACAAATTCAACTAATCCTAATTGAAGGAATTTTTTTGTATGTTGAGAATTAAGATGTTTATAAAATTCTATTTGGTTCACAAAACATTCCCAAATTAAAAATGTTGTTGCATCTTCTTTTGATTGTTGTATTTCAAAAGTTATGTTGCCTAGTTCATTATCTGTATGCTTTTTTAACTCACGCAATGCAATAATCGTTTTTTGTATATTTTCTTTTTCAATAACTTTCAAAATACCAGTAGTATAAAATTTTTCAGTATTGTCTTCAGTAGTAGCTATAAGATCCCAAAGATTTCCATAACAATCTTCAAATACAAGAACTTTGCCATAAGATTCAGTTTTTGGCTCTCTTACTATTTTAATATTATTTGCTAATAAATTTTGATACTGTTTTTCAAAATCGGTAGTATATAAAAACAAAAATACTCTTCCGCCTGTTTGATTTCCTATTCTGGTTATTTGAATTTCGTTTGAAGCTTTTGCTAATAACAAACTAAAATCAGAAGACAAATTTGGTGCAATTTTTACCCAACGTTTGTCTGGACTAATATAAGTATCTTCAATCAAAAAAAAATTAAGTTTTTGTGTATAAAACGCAATAGCTTTGTCATAGTCATCGACTACAATTGTTATATGTGAAATTTTTTGTTTCATTTTAAAATAACATTTTTCTTGCTTTCTCTAAGTCTTCTTTTGTATCTATTCCTATACCGATATGAGTTGTTTCAATCATTTTGATGCGTTTTCCAAATTCTAAATAGCGAAGTTGTTCTAGTTTTTCTGAAGCTTCTAAGGATTTCATTGGTAATGAATAGAAATCTAATAAGGCTTGTTTTCGAAAAGCATAAATACCAATATGTTGAAAATATCTAACACCCACATTTTTTTCTCTTGGATACGGAATTACAGAACGTGAAAAATACAAGGCAAACCCATTTTGGTCTACAACTACTTTTACATTATTTTGATTTTCAATATCTTTTTCATCTTTTATTTCTCTCATTATTGATGCTAAATCAATTTCATCCACTTTGTCATTCCGAGTTTTCGAGGAATCAAAAACTTCAATTAATTTTGTCAAAGAATCTGTATCAATAAATGGTTCATCACCTTGCACATTTACAACAATATCAACGTCTAAATTGGCAACAGCTTCTGCAATGCGGTCGCTTCCTGATTCATGTTCTTTGATACTTTTTATTGCTTTTCCACCATTTGTGATGATTTCATCATAAATCAAATCTGAATCAGTTATAACAAAAACATCATCAAATAATTGTGTGTTTTTTGCTGCTTGATACGTTCTTAAAATGACTGTTTTTCCGCCAAGATCTTGCATTAATTTTGCAGGAAATCGTGTTGAAGCATATCGGGCAGGAATTACAGCTATTATTTTCATATTCAATATTTTATC
>JAYTVI010000087.1:0-5831 GCA_043744095.1 Flavobacterium sp. | reverse complement strand
AAGAAAAAATTAATAATAGACCAAGAAAAAGATTTAATTTTGAATCACCAAATTATATGTTTAACCAAAAAGTTGCATTTGTAACTTGAATTCAGCTCATAAAAAGAATACTTTTTTATTGTTACTGTTTATTATAACAGATTTATTAGTTCATTATCGATTAAATAAAGTTATAAACGATCCCTTTATTACTTTTGTAGTTTATTTATATTTTATGAAAAACTACTTTTTTGGATTAGTTACTTTACTATTATTTTCATTAGTAAATGCTCAAACAGTAACTATTATTACACCTAATAATTCTTGGAAATATTTAGATAATGGTAGTGATCAAGGTACAGTTTGGAGTTCATCAAGTTTTGATGATTCTACATGGCTATCAGGTAATACAGAATTTGGATATGGTGATGGTGACGAAACTACACTTATAAATTTTGGTACTGATGCTTCCAATAAATATATAACTACTTATTTCAGAAAATCATTTTCAATAAATAATCCATTAGATTATACATCATTAAAATTAGAATTGATTCGTGATGATGCCGCAATTGTTTACATAAATGGGATTGAAGTCTATAGAAATAATTTGCCTAATGGTGATATCAATTACAATACTTTAGCTATTGAAAATGCTCCAGATGAATCAACTTGGTTAACTACAGTATTGCCTCCTTCAGTTTTGGTTTCAGGAACAAATGTCATTGCGGTTGAAATTCACCAACAATCTATAACTAGTTCTGATATCAGTTTTAATGCTAAATTATCAGGATTGCTACCTTTAACATGTTCTACTCCAAACAATGTTGTTGCTTCAATAATAAGATCAAGCACAGCAACAATTAATTGGAATGCAACAAATGAAGCTTTAAATTATAATATTCAATATCGTCAAATTGGGTCTAATACTTGGTTAACATCAACTTCAACAACTAATTCAGTCAATTTAACCGCATTGCAACCATCAACTTCATATGAAGTACAAGTTCAAGCATCTTGTTCATTTTTAAGTGATTTTAGTACATTATTTACCTTCACTACAAATCCTCCAACTTGTGATACACCAAATTTAGTAGCAATAGAATCAGCAACATCTTCTGCAATAACACTTTCTTGGAATGCAATACTAGGTGCATCTAGTTATTTAATAAATTATAGATTAACTGGATCAAACAATTGGATAACAACAACATCTATATCTAATTCTAAAATTATTACAGGTTTACTGTCTTCTACAACTTATGAATTTAATGTTAAAGCCATTTGTGATTTCAACGGAACAGAAAGCAATACAGTAAGCTATACCACAAACCCTTTTGGAACAGATTTGCTATTAGCACCCAATTCTACTTGGAAATATCTTGACAATGGAAGTAATCAAGGAACAGATTGGAGTACAACAAGTTTTAATGATTCGAATTGGCAATCAGGTAATGCAGAATTTGGATATGGTGATGGAGATGAAACAACTCTAATAAATTTTGGAACAAATGCTTCAAATAAATATGTGACCACCTATTTTAGAAAATCATTCTCAATTAATAATCCGTTAGATTATACTGCAATAAAATTAGAACTAATTAGAGATGATGCTGCAATAGTTTATATAAATGGAGTAGAAGTTTACCGTAATAATTTACCAACTGGTACCATAAACTTCAATACTTTTGCTAGTGATAATGCTCCAGACGAATCAACTTGGTTATCAACACTTATAAATCCAGCATTATTAGTCTCAGGAACAAATAGTATTGCAGTTGAAATTCACCAACAATCAGAAACAAGTTCAGATATTAGTTTTAATGCACGAATTTCTGGTACACTCCCATTAACATGTCTTACACCAAGCAATCTAACTTCATCAATTATTAAGTCAAGTACTGTAACTATAAATTGGAATGCTACAAATGATGCTACAAGTTATAATATACAATATCGTCAATTAGGCTCAACCACTTGGTTAACATCAACTTCTACGAGTAATTTTGTCAATATAAGCGGTTTATTACCATTAACTTCCTACGAAATTCAAGTTCAGGCGGTATGTTCGTTTTTAAGTAATTTTAGTATTTCTTATAATTTTATAACAAGTGCTCCAACTTGTGATGCACCAAAATCATTAACTGTAGAATCAGCATCCTCTACAAAATCTACTCTTTCTTGGGAAGAAGTTTCTGGTGCAACAAGTTATATAATTAGTTATCGAATTGCGGGTTCTAATAATTGGACCGAAACTATATCAACATTACCATCAAAATTAATAACAGGTCTTCAACCTTCAACTACCTATGAGATTAATGTTAAGGCCGTTTGTACTTTCATTTCAAATGTAAGTAATACAATAAGTTTCACTACGTATCCATTTGGTTCGGATTTATTAGTTGCTCCTAATTCAACTTGGAAATATTTAGACAACGGAAGTAATCAAGGCTCTGATTGGAAATCATTAAGTTTTAATGAAATGAATTGGAAATCAGGAAAATCAGAATTAGGATATGGAGATGGAGATGAAACTACAATAGTTAATTTTGGCGCTAATGCTTCAAATAAATATATAACTACTTATTTTAGGAAATCATTTTTAGTTAGTAATCCTTTAGATTATAATCAATTAAAATTATATTTAATTAGAGATGATGCAGCTGTTGTATACATTAATGGCATTGAAGTTTACCGAAATAATTTGCCAGATGGAACAGTTAATTTCGATACACTAGCTATAGAAAATACTCCAGATGAGTCTACTTGGCTGATATCAGTAATAGATGCTTCTTTATTAGTATCAGGATTAAATGTAATTGGAGTTGAAATTCACCAACAATCTAAAACAAGTTCAGATATTAGTTTTAATGCTCAATTATTTGGAAATCTTCAAATAAAATGTTCTACACCAACAACTATTACTACATCATTATTAACTACAACTTCAGCTACAATAAACTGGAATGCTACAAATGAAGCAATAAATTATAACATTCTATACCGTCAATTAGGATCAAGTACTTGGATTTCAAAAATAGTTTCAAGTAATTTAATTAATTTTACAAGTTTATTACCAGATACTTCATATGAAATTCAGATTCAAGCTGCTTGTTCATTTTTAAGTGATTATAGTCCTATATATAATTTCAAAACAAATGCACCAACTTGTGATGCACCAAAAGGATTAAAAATTGAATCTATAACATCATCAATTATAACCTTATCTTGGGATGAAGTAGCAGATGCAACAAGTTATATAATTGTATATCGGATTGCGAGTACAAACACTTGGGTAACTACAACAGCAACTTCAACTTCAAAATCAATTACTGGATTATTACCTTCAACTACCTATGATTTTATTGTAAAAGCTGTATGTATTTTTGTTGGAAATGAAAGTAATATTATTAGTTTTACAACTTATCCTTTAGGTATTGATTTTCTAATAGCACCTTCTACAACTTGGAAATATTTAGACAACGGTAGTAATCAAGGATCAGTTTGGTATTCTAATAGTTTTGATGATTCAACTTGGAAATCAGGTAAATCAGAATTAGGATATGGTGATGGTGATGAAACTACGATTGTAGGTTTTGGTCCAGATGAAGCCAATAAATACATAACAACTTACTTTAGAAAAACATTTTCAATAGTAAATTCTTTAGATTACACATCTTTATATTTAGAACTTATTAGAGATGATGGTGCAGTAGTTTATTTGAACGGTAATGAAGTTTATAGAAATAATTTACCAGTAGGAACAATAAATTACGATACAAAAGCTACTGTAAGTGCTGTAGACGAATCGACTTGGTTAACAGCAGTTATAAACCCAGCTCTATTAATTTCAGGTGTAAATGTTATTGCAGTTGAAATTCACCAACAATCAAAAACAAGTTCTGATATTAGTTTTAATTTACAATTAAAATCAAATGGTAGTGTAATTAATCCAATAGTTACTCGTGGTGCCTATTTGCAAAAGCTAACACCAAATTCTATTACGATACGTTGGAGAACACAAATACCATGTAATTCTACTGTTCGTTTTGGAACTAATTTATTATATGGCAATGCTGTATCAGATGCTTCTCTAGTTACAGATCACGAAATTACTTTAACTGGATTAACACCAAATACAAAATATTTTTATAGTATAGGAACAACATCGCAAACACTTCAAGGTGATATAAAAAATAATTTTTATACTGCTCCAATTGAAACTAGTATTTCACCAGTACGTATTTGGGCACTTGGAGATTTTGGTGGTGGTGGTATAAATCAATTAAAAGTACGAAACTCTTATTCAAATTATACAGGAACAAATCCTACAAATTTATGGATTTGGTTGGGTGATGATGCTTATAATAATGGACTTGATTCAGAGTTTCAGAGCAATGTTTTTAATCAGTTTACAGATCAATTTAAAAGTATGCCATTGTTTCCAACTATGGGTGATCACGATTATGCTGCAGTCGGATATCAAAGTCCAGCTTCATTAACAACAAATTTTCCTTATTTTTCTATTTTTTCATTTCCACAAAATGGAGAATGTGGTGGTCTTCCTTCAAATTCGCCTAAATATTATTCATATAATTATGCTAATATTCATTTTGTTTCTTTAGATGGTTATGGTGTTTATAATGATGCATCAAGTCCTATGTATACTTGGCTTAATAATGATTTAGCAGCAAATAATCAACGCTGGACAATAGTTTACATTCATATGCCTCCATACTCTCAAGGTTCGCATAATAGTGATTATGAACATGAACTTATTGATACAAGAATTAATTTAGTCCCTTTATTAGAAAATTATAAAGTAGATTTAGTACTTTCTGGACATTCTCATACTAATGAAAGAAGCTATTTACTCAAAGGTCATTTTGGTAATTCAACAACATTTTCTGACAGTATGAAATTAAGTCCTGAAAATAATAATTTTATAAAAAATTCTAATAACGAAGGAACAGTCTATGCAGTTTGTGGAACTTCTGCGGAAGTTAAAAATGTAACCCAAGCAAATTATCCAATGCCAGCGATGTATTTTAATAACAAGATTAATTTATGTTCTTTGGTAATAGATGTTTATGGAGATAATTTAAATTGTAAGTATCTTGCTTCAACAGGATTAATAGTAGATGATTTTACAATTAATAAATCTAATGTTGCTACTCCTTCTACTAACGCTACTAGAAATATAAAAGATGTTTTTAATGTTGTTTCAAGTAAAAATATGATAACACTTGATTTGAATTTAACTCAAGATTCTGAATTAAAATTTGAGATGTATACACTTCTTGGAGAAAAATTAACAATCCTAGATAATTTACCAAATTATAAAACAAAAGGAACTTATAGTTTTGAAACTTCTACTGGAGATAAAAATCTTGTTGAAGGGGTTTATTTAATAAAATTGATTTTAAACGGAAAGCAATATGTAAAAAAAGTGTTTGTAATTAGGTAATCATTAATGATTAAATATCCAAATCAAAGGTCTTGCGAAGTAACTCTAAACTAGGATTTATTTCGTTCAATCTGTTGTATTTGTCTTGAGGTGTAAAAGCAAATTTATTTTCGACACTTTCATTTACTACAACTTCTATAGTAATGTCGTGATTATGCAAGTGACCTTTTAAATGACCTAATAAACCATTCTTTTCAGATTCAAAATCTATTTTTGAACCTTCATTTGGTAATTCAATAGTAATGACTGTACCTTTAAGAGTAGGATCGTTAATTAATAACAAAGATTCCATAATTTTAAAACCTTTATCACCCAATTTCTGTGCATATTTATTCCAGTGCAGTAGAACATCAGTTTCTGTGAAAGATTCTTTTGGCAAGTGAAC
>JAYTVI010000086.1:0-5915 GCA_043744095.1 Flavobacterium sp. | reverse complement strand
GCAATAAAAATGAAAAAAAAATCAACATCTACCGATATGACGGCGATGTGTGATGTTGCATTCCTTTTGCTTACGTTCTTTATTTTGACTGCTACTGCTAAAGTTCCTGAAGTTATGCCTGTTGATACACCTGCATCAACAGTACAAACTAAGTTACCAGAAAAGGATTTGGCAACATTAACTATTGGTGACGGAAAAGTGTTTTTTGACGTAAAAGGAAAAGATGTACGTGCAAGAGCATTAGAATTGATGAGCAACAAATACGGAGTTAAATTTTCGGATGAGGATGTTGATAAATTTTCAAAAATGGAAAGTTTTGGTGTACCAATGGGAAGCCTAAAACAAATACTTGATTTGAAAATTTCTGAGAGAAAGAATGTTAAACAACCCGGAATTCCTAAGGATTCTCTAGATAATCAATTAGCAGACTGGATTCAGAATGCTAGAATTGCAAATATAGAGTTGCACGACAAAGAACTAGAACTTGCCATAAAAGGTGATGCAAAAGAAGAATATCCAATTATCAGAAAAGTAATGGATATTTTACAAGATCAAAAAATCAATAGCTTTAGTTTGGTTACTGGTTTGAGAGGAAAAGAAAAATAATTTTAAAAAATATACTAAATGGCTGAATTAAATACTGGCGATGGCGGCGGTAAAAAAGGCGATAAAAAAGTAAGGAGTAAAAAACAAAACTCAAAAGTCGATTTAACGGCGATGGTAGATTTGGCGTTTTTATTAATTACATTCTTTATGCTTACCACAACCTTGTCTAAACCTCAATCAATGAATTTGGGTTTGCCAGACAAAGACCCTAAAGATAAAACTCCTCCAGTTAAAGTAGATGAAAATCGAACAATGACAATTTTGTTGGGTGCTAATAATAAATTAGTACGATTTGTAGGTTTATTAGAGAAACCTGTTGCAGGCGGAACTCCAAAAGAATTTGAATACGGTAAAGATGGTATACGACAAGAATTGTTGAGTAGAAAAGATGCAGTTCTAGAATATACTAGAGATAAAAATAAAGGAATGATTGTAATTATCAAACCTAGCAAAAAATCAAATTATCGTAATTTAGTAGATATTCTTGATGAAATGGCAATTGTTAATGTCCCAACTTATGCAATTGTTAATGAGTTTACACCAGAAGAGTCAAAACTATTAGGAGATGCTGTAAGTGCTGCACCAACAACACCAGTAGCTACACCAACACCTTAATTTATTAATCTAATTAAAAATAGATAAAGACATGAAATTAGATTTATTAAAAAATCAATGGTTAGATATCGTTTTTGAAGGACGAAACAAACTCTATGGTGCATACGAATTAAGAAAAACTAATAGTAAGACTACCTTAAGATCACTTATTATTGGAGGTATTATTTTTACTTTCTTAGTTAGTATTCCTGTATTGGCAAATTTGTTACCAGATAGTAATGACGAAGCTGTTTTAGACCAAAAAATAACAACAGTAAAATTACCGCCAAAAGAAAAACCAAAAGAAAATATTCCGCCACCACCACCGCCACCACCAAAAGTTGATCAAGTAAAATTTGTGAAACCAGTTGTAGCAAAAGCGGAAGAAGTAGTTGAAGAACCACCAAAAATTAAAGAAATCGTCGATAAAAAAATTGGCGCAGAAACTATAAAAGGTGATCCAGATGCTGAATTAACTGTTGAACCAGTTGGTAATGGTCCTAAAGATGTTGTTGAGGAAGATAATAATGTATACAACACTGCAGGTATTGAAGTAAAACCAGATTTTCCTGGTGGAATGGAAAAATTCTACAAATATGTTGGTAAAAACTATCAAGTTCCTGAAGAAGAAGGATTGAAAGGTAAAGTTTTCGTATCGTTTGTAGTTGAAAAAGATGGTTCGTTAACTGATATTAAAGTGATAAGAGATATAGGTTATGGTACAGGAAAAGAAGCTATTCGAGTTCTGAAACAATGTCCTAGATGGAATCCAGGAGAACAGAACGGTAAGAAAGTAAGAGTATTATATTCTCTTCCTATCAATATCCAATCAGCAGAATAATGCTTAAAAAAGTAGTTATTAATTTCAAGAAGAAATCGCTCAAAGAGCGGTTTCTTCTCGTTATAGGTATGTTGTTCTTTTTAATTTATTTAACGTTTGGTCTTATTATTATTTTTTGGAAAAACTTGCCTTTTTTAATGCCATATAATTATAGAATAGCCTTAGGTGTACTATTAATAGTGTATTCGTTTTTTAGATTCTTTAGATTTTTTAACTCAAATGAAGAGTAATTATGAGAAAATATGGTAATCTTTTTGTGCTTATTGTTATTACGTTTTTAATTATTAAATGTAATAAAAAGAAAGAAACAGAAACAATTCTAGAAGGAACAACTACCATTTTAGTTGATGAAACATTAACCCCAATTGTTGAAGATCAAGTTCAAATATTTGAAAGTGTTTACAAAGCAAAAATAAAAATTGAGTCAAAATCAGAATCAGAAGTAATTCAAGCATTTGTAAAAGGCAATTCAGGAATTGCAATTCTTTCAAGAAAGTTAACCGATACTGAAAAAAAAATTTTTCAAAGTAAAAAATTAATACCAAAAATAGCTCCTTTTGCTAAAGATGCAATTGCATTTATTTCAAATAAAAACAATAAAGACACATTAATTGCGTTAAATGATGTAATCGATTTTCTAAAAGGAAAAAAAACAAATACCATAAAAGGATTGGTTTTCGACAATCCAAATTCGAGTATAGTGAGATATTTTTGTGAGTTGGCAGGTATTAACAAATTGCCAGAAAATAATATTTTCTCATTTAAAACCAACAATGAAGTTATTCAATATATTGCTCAAAACAACGGAATGATTGGTGTTGTAGGAATAAATTATATCTTTGAGCCATCTAGTTCGATGCGTGAAGTTTTAACAAAAATCAATGTTTTAGATGTAAAAAACCCTAATGACAATATCTATTACAGCCCTACACAAAGTAATATTGCAGAAGAAAAATATCCTTTGGCACGCGATTTGTATATAATCAATTGTCAAGGATTTGCTGGATTAGGAATGGGATTTAAATCCTTCATAACTAGCGACAAAGGGCAACGAATAGTTTTAAAATCTGGATTAGTACCCGTACAAGTTCCGCCAAGAAACATTCGAATTAGAAATAAAATCAATAATGATAAGAAATAAAATTAATTACAAGAAGATGAACACAATTAAGATTTTCAGTTTGGCATTGATTGCAACTGTAACCGTTAGTAAAGCACAAGATATAGAAGTAGCCAAAAAGGCAATAGACGCAGAACAATTTGAGAAAGCAAAATCTATCCTAAAAGCAACACTTCAAGCAAAACCAGGAAATGGTAAAGCTGCTTTTCTGTTAGGGAATATCTATTTGAAACAAAACATTGAAGATTCAGCAAAAATATTTTTCCAAAAAGGATTGACAGGAACTGAAAGTACAAAATTTAATTATATAGGTTTAGGTCAAATAGATTTAGACAATAATAATCTTGCCGCAGCTCAAGCTAATTTTGTTCAGGTAACAAAAGATTTGAAGAAAAAAGACATAGAAGAATATATCTATATAGCAAAAGCTTATATGAATACTGATAAGCCAAATTATAAAATGGCTATAGAAACATTAAACAAAGCAAAAGCAATTAACCCTTTAGATGCAAATGTGCAAATGGCTTTGGGTGACGCATTTTATGGAGATAAAAACCAAAACGAAGCATATGCTGCTTATAGAAACGCCTTTCAAACCGATCCATCATTAATTCGTGCAAAAATGCAATTAGGTGTTTTGCTAAAAGGAGCAAAAGCCTATACAGAAGCTGTAAAAGCCTATGATAATGTTGTAGCAACAAATCCAGAATATGGTCCAGTTTACAGAGAATTGGCAGAAACATATTACTATTGGGCAAATAACGAACCTAGAAAATATACTGAATACATTCAAAAAGCATTACCATATTACGAAAAATATATGAGCTTGACCGATTATTCATTAACCTCACGTATGCGTCACGCAGACTTTCTAATCCTTGCAAAAGATTATAAAGCACTAGAAACAGAAGCCAATGCAATGAAAGAATTAGACAAAGTAAACCCAAGAATTTTGCGTTACTTAGGCTACTCAGCATACGAAAACGGAAATGTAGATGTAGCCTTAAAATCATTACAAGATTTTATTGCCAATCCGTCCAACAAAGTTATTGCAAGAGATTATATGTATTTAGGTTTAACAAAACTAAAAAAAGCAAACACTATCGAAACCAAAACTATTGACCCAATTTTGTTCGATGCTGGTGTAGCAGACATCAAAAAATCAGTAGAAATGGAAATAACTATGACCAATGATCTTAGCGAATTAGGTAAAAAATTATACGAGCAAAAATTATTCAAAGAAGCAGCAGCAATCTACGAAATTGCAACTTCAAACGTCAACTCAAAAAATTATTTACTAGACAATTTCTACCTTGGGAACTCATTATATTACAACAACACCAAAAAAGATGTAGTGAAAGCAAACCCAGTAGAATTGCAAAAAGCAGATGCAGCATTCGGAAAAGTAATCGAAAATTCGCCAACCACACAAGACGCATACATCTTCAGAGCAAGAGCAAACAACTTGATGGAAAACGAACCAATGGCAATCAAATATTATGAAGACTACGTAAGAGTTGTAACAGAAAAAGGACCTGAAGAAGTTACGAAAAGCAAATTAAAAATAATTGAATCTTACAATAATCTTGGAGCCAATTATGCCAATACCGACAAAGTAAAAGCAAAAGAATATTTCAATAAAACACTCACAATAGACCCAACAAATACCTATGCAACAGAATCTTTAAAATCTTTGAGATAAAATCATAACAAAAAAACAAGCCGATAGTTTCACAAAAGCTATCGGTTTTTTTTTAAGGAGCATAATCATTTGGCAAATCTATAAAGGACATTTCCTGCTTTCGCCTTTATCCACATTTTTCTTCCAAAAGTCAGAAAATGTGGGATACCAGCTCAATCAGGGCTAAAGATTAACTTGGTTTTTTATCTAACAAGACACAAAACATAATTTCATATCTTTGCACTTTACCACACAAAAATGTTAGCAAAAGAAACACAATTAGCCGTCGAGAAAGGAGAAATGCTCCCTTTGATGGAAGAATTTTATACCATACAAGGCGAAGGATTTCATACCGGCACAGCAGCCTATTTTATACGAATAGGAGGTTGCGATGTAGGATGTCATTGGTGCGACGTCAAAGAAAGTTGGAATGCCGAATTGCATCCGCCAACACACATTGATCAAATTGTAAACAATTCAAAAAAATATGCCGACACAGTTGTAGTCACTGGAGGAGAACCACTCATGTGGGACATGACTTTACTGACAAAAAATTTAAAAGATAAAAACTTAAAAGTACATATAGAAACCTCAGGTGCATATCCTTTAACCGGAACTTGGGATTGGATTTGTCTTTCACCAAAGAAAAACAAATTACCAACACAAACCATATATGATAATGCCAACGAACTAAAAGTAATTATCTACAACAAACACGATTTTGTTTTTGCCGAAGAACAAGCAGAAAAAGTAAATCCCAATGCCATATTGTTTCTACAACCAGAATGGAGCAAAAAAGAAGAAATGACACCACTTATTGTAGATTATGTTATGCAAAATCCAAAATGGAAAGTTTCATTGCAAACGCATAAATATCTAAACATTCCTTAATTGGTAAATAAAAAGGCATTGTTTTTGTTAATTTGTATTTAAATATGTATTGCTAAATAAAGTTAGTAAACATTTTAAAAAAATATATTATATTTAACCCATAAAAATACCATTGTCCAATAATTATATATTTATGAACAAAATTCTATTTTTCATTCTTTTTATATCGTTTGCATCATTCT
>JAYTVI010000085.1:0-22759 GCA_043744095.1 Flavobacterium sp. | reverse complement strand
TTCAAGATCAAACTAAAGAGGACGAAAAAACATTAAGCGAATTGTATGCAAAACTCAATAATCCGAACGAATCATTAAACCATTATAAAAACTATATTACTGCAAGAGATTTAATGAATAATGAAGAAAATGACAAAAAGTTTCTTCGTTCTGAAATGAATTTTGAATATGAAAAAAAAGAAGCATTGCTTGTGGAAAAAAACAAATCGCAAAATCAATTGATTATTTTTTCTATCATTGGTGGTCTATTATTACTTGGGTTAATTTTTGTTACCTACAACAGAATGCAAATTAAAAAACGATTGACTTTGCAAAAAGAAGTTGCGGAATACGAACAAAAAGCACTGCATTTGCAAATGAACCCTCATTTTGTTTTTAATTGTTTGGGGTCAATATCAAGTTTTATTGTACAAAACGGAACGGATTCTGCCATAAAATATTTGTCTAAATTTTCAAAATTAATGCGACTTACCTTAGAATATTCAAAAGGTTCTTTAATTCCTGTTGATAAAGAAATTGAAAGTTTGCAAAATTATCTAGAGTTAGAACAATTGCGGTTCAACAACAAATTTGAATTTGCAATACATTCTAGCACAGCGATAGAAGACGATATGGCATTGCCACCTTTATTGATTCAGCCTTTTGTAGAAAATGCAATTTTGCACGGAATGGTTCCAAAAGAGGGTAATGGCAAAATTGAAGTTAATTTTAATGTTACAAATAACCAACTCATTTGTACAATTATAGATGACGGAATTGGTTTTAATAAATCAAAAGTATTAAAAGAAAATTCAGTAAAAGCACATCAATCGATGGCATTAGAAATTACAAAAAAAAGATTAGAAATGATGGAAAATACAACCTCAAAAAAATCTGAAGTAAAAATTGAAGAATTGAAAGATGCAAACGGAAATGCTTGCGGAACCAGAGTAGAATTGAATTTGCCATTGCAGTATTTAAAATAACCAAATTGTGATTATGATAACAGCCATTTTAATAGACGATGACAACAACTTGCGCAAAGGATTGCGTGTTATGCTCGAACGTTTTGCGCCAGATTTAAAAATTATTGGCGAAGCCGAAAGTGTAAAAACAGGAATTGTAGCTATAGAATCGCTTCAACCTCAAGTTGTATTTCTTGACATTCATCTGGCAGACGGAACAGGTTTTGATATTTTGGAGCAAGTAACCAAAACCAAAGCGCATATCGTTTTTATTACCGCTCACGAACAATATGCTTTGAAGGCTTTTAAATTCAGCGCTTTAGATTATCTACTCAAACCTGTTGACCCAGAAGAGTTAAAAAAAGCTATCGTAAAAGTTAAAGAAATATTGAATTCTAATAATTCGTTTGATCATATAGATTTGTTGCTAGAAAACATTCGTAAGAAAGTAGATCATTTCAAAAAAATAGCGTTACCAAATAATGATGGCATACATTTATACGAAATTGCAGATATTATTAGATGTGAAGCTAGAGATAACTATACTGAGTTTTTTATTAAAAACAACAAACCCGTTCTAACTTCAAAAACAATGAAAGAATATGAAGATTTGTTGATAGATCACGGTTTTGAACGTATTCATCAATCGCATTTAATCAATTTGACATTTCTCAAATCGTATATCAAAAACGATGGAGGTTATGTGATAATGGCAGACAATGTTCATATTCCGATAGCACAACGCAAGAAAGAAAGATTGGTAGAATTATTGAAAACGCTGTAACAAAACAATAAAAAAATTAACCACAATAAAAATATAATAGTATGACTACACCAACTAAAACCAAATTGATGAACAAATTGCTTCTCTTATTCTTATTTTATTCGGGAATAGTATTTGCACAACCAAATTTATCACCAACACCACTAACCGTTTGTGATTTTGAAAATAATGGTTTTGAAGCTTTTGATTTAACAACTAAAGATGAAGAAATTTCTAATGGCGGTAATTATCCTATAAGTTATTTTGTGACTTTGTCAGATTCGCAAGACAATATTAATCCCATTGTGGGCTTGTTTACAAATACAATTGCTTACAATCAAACTGTTTATGCGAGAATAAATACAGGTATTGATGAATATGCTTTTACCACTTTAGAATTGAGAGTACAACAATATTGTACTTTTACTCCAGGTGGAAACTACAATACCATAAAAGGAACTGTCAAATTTGATGATGAAAATAATGGTTGTGATGCAAATGATTTAGCTCAAGTGTATGCTAAAGTTTTTTTAACAGATGGCAATAATACTGGAAGTAGTTTTATAGACAGTTTTGGTAATTATACTTTATATACTCAAGCAGGAAATTTTGTATTATCTTCTCAAATGCAAAATCCAAACTATTTTACTATAACTCCAGATGTAGCTAATATAAATTTTACCGATAACAATAACAATGTTACAACACAAGATTTTTGTATTACTGCAAATGGTATTCATCCCGATTTAGAAATAATCATAACACCCTTTTATAATTTGGCTCGACCAGGACAAGATGCAACCTATAAGCTTATTTATAAAAACAAAGGCAATCAAATACAATCAGGTTCTATAAACTTGTCTTTTGATGATTCTAAAACCGATTTTGTTTTAGCCAATCCAGTAGTTGCAAATCAAGGATTTAATTCTTTAATTTGGTTTTATGGTGATTTGCTTCCTTTTGAAACACGTGAAATATTATTTACATTGAATGTCAATTCTCCTCAAGAAAATCCTGCAGTAAACGAAGGTGATATACTCAATTTTACAGCAAGTATCAATTTTGCACAAGGTGATGAAACCCCAACAGATAATTTCTTTAATCTAAACCAAGTTGTTGTAAATTCTTATGATCCAAACAACAAAATGTGTCTTGAAGGCAGAACTGTTGTAGTACAACGAATAGGAGATTATTTGCATTATAACATCAATTTTGAAAATGTAGGTACAGCAGATGCAGTAAATGTTGTTGTAAAAGATTTAATTGATACTTCTAAGTTAGACATCAATTCATTGCAATTACTATACGCTTCTGATACATTGCAAACGCTGGTTGAAAACAACAAAATAGAATTTATTTTCGAAAACATCAATTTGCGTTCTCCACAGACAAATCCTATTGGTGGTCATGGAAATGTGCTATTCAAAATAAAAACGTTGCCAACATTACAAGCTGGTGATGAAGTTATAAATACAGCCAATATCTATTTTGATTATAGTGCACCAATCATTACAGAAGAAGCGAGAACCACTTTCGGAACCTTAAGTAATAGTGTTTTTATAAAAGATAACAGTATCGTAATTTACCCAAATCCAACAAACTCAAAAATTAATATAAAAGCTGATAATGTGCTACAAAACATCGAAATATATGATGTACAAGGCAGAATTTTAGAAATTATATCACAAGATACAAGAGAGTCTTTTATAGATATTTCAAACAAAGCCAATGGCATTTATTTCTTTAAAATTAAAACAAATAAAGGTAGTAAAGTAGAAAAAGTAGTTAAGGAATAATTGTGGTTAATTGTTCTGAAAAAGCGTGAATCATTAATTTGATTTGCGCTTTTATTTTTTACAAAACAAGTAATCCATACTCTCGTAAAGTAACAATAGATTTAGAATACCAAAACAATTCAAAATCATCTAATTGCAATTCAAAATCAGATTTAAGTTCCTGAAAAGTTAGTGATTTTATATTAGAAATTGAATTTTTTTCAAGAATTCCAACCAACCAATTCCCTTCTAGTTCGTTGGTTTGGATAGAAAAAATAGCCTTTTTATCGTGAAAAGTTAAACGCATCATTTCGAAAGTTTTTCCTTTTTTGGTTTTTGAAAACGATTCTAACACTGGTTTTGTACCAAGCCAAACTATTTTTGCGTTGGGTTTAATGTTAAAATGGGATTCTTCCAGCAATGCATTATAAATAAAATCCTCTGCTATTGTTGTTTTCGGAATTTTAAATTCAAACCAATCTTGTAGAGGATAGTCAAAACAAATACCATGCATAAAATTGAACAATGATTTTTTTAATCCCAAACTGAATTTGTTATGATCAATTCCGGTTTTGTCAGTATAATTGATATCATTATTTGCAAAGCTACCAATTGATTCTGAATCTTTTACAACTCCAAATTTTTCGGGATACATTCCCACAGGACTATGGGCAGTCATTGCAAACTGATGCCAAAAACCAGATTGCAAAATACCTAATTCAAAAAGTTGACGCACCATTTCTAGACTATCAACAGTTTCTTGTATGGTTTGTGTAGGATAACCATACATCAAATAAGCATGAACCATAATTCCTGCTTCGGTAAAATTGCGTGTTACTTTTGCAACTTGTTCGACAGTTACTCCTTTATCTATAAGTTGCAACAATCGATCAGAAGCAACTTCCAAACCGCCAGAAACTGCAATGCAACCTGATGCTTTGAGTAAGATACATAAGTCTTGGGTAAAACTTTTTTCAAACCGAATATTAGTCCACCAAGTAACGATTATTTTTCTACGAATAATTTCGAGTGCAACTTCTCTCATTAAAGCTGGTGGTGCAGCTTCATCTACAAAATGAAAACCGGTTTGACCAGTTTTTTCAGACAATTCTTCAATTCTATCAACAATGAGTTTGGCGGCAATAGGTTCGTAAAGTTTAATATAATCCAACGAAATATCACAAAAAGTACATTTCCCCCAATAGCAACCGTGAGCCATAGTGAGTTTGTTCCATCTACCATCGCTCCACATTTTGTGCATTGGATTAACAATTTCAATCACCGAAATATATTTATCTAACATTAAATCTGAGTAATCTGGTGTACCAACTTCAGCTTGTTTATAATCGGATTTCACAGTATTGTTGCAATATATAACTTGACCATTTTGTAATAAAAAGGTGCGTTTTAAGGTCATTTCGCTTTTTCTTGATGATACAAAATCATATAATAATTCTATAGGAAGTTCTCCATCGTCGAGGGTAATAAAATCAAAAAATTTAAAAACTCTAGGGTCAGACAAAGAGCGGAGTTCTGTATTGGGAAAACCACCACCCATTGAAATTTTTATTTCAGGAAAATGTTTTTTTACAAATTGGGCACATCGAAAAGCACTGTATAAATTACCAGGAAAAGGCACCGAAATCAAAAATAATTTTGGTTGCATTTGTTGAATTTTTTCGTTTAAAATTCGCAAAGTGATTTTATCAATATATGTTTCCTGGTTTTGCAAATGAGAATATAAAGCATCAAACGAGTTGGCACTTCTGCCTAAACGCTCAGCATAACGACTAAAACCAAAATTTTCATCTACACAATCTACAATAAAATCTGATAAATCTTCGAGATATAAAGTAGCAAGATGTTTAGCTTTGTCTTGTGTACCCATAGTTCCAAATGCCCAATCGGTTTCTTCTAGTTGCAAAAAACGAGATGCTTCTGGCAGAAAATTATCAGTACAAATTTGAAGTGCTAACGTAGGATTATTACCTTGCAAAAAGGCGATTACAGGATTTATGGTTTTGATATACTCCTCTTTTAAAGCAAGAATTCGTTGAGAATTTTCCGAAACTACTTCTAGTTCAAAAGTTTCAAAAATTGCAATTAATCCTTTTTTTGAAAACAATTCTAAAATAACTTCTATACCCAAATCCATTTGATAGGAAGTAATGTTTTTGGTATTCAAAAAACCTTTTATATAAGCCGTTGCCGGATACGGTGTATTTAGCTGAGTGAATGGTGGTGTTATAAGAAGTAGTTCTTTCAAATGAATTATTTTTGCAAAGATATTTTAAATTTAGCCATCAAAAAATTATTACTTTTACAACTATAATTAAAAATATGTTTATCATTTTTTTATAATATTATAATTAAATAGCATAACCGATACCAATTTTTTAAATAATTTGTTGCTTTAAATTACTTTTACAAAAAATTACACTATGCCAACCGATTGTATTACGTATCAAAATTCTGGATATTTTATTCCTTTAATGGTGGATTACTTAAACCAAAATCCAGAATTAAAAGCACTTTACAATCGTTTTCCGTCTATTGAAAATTTTGAATTACAAATTCAAGAAAAGCATAAAAATTTCCTAGATGCATCAAAAAGAGCAACACTTGTTTCGGTTTTAAAAAACCAATATGCATCAATTGAAATTTCAGATTTAACCAAAATCAATATCGAAAGTTTACAAACCCAGAATACGTTTACTATAACAACTGGTCACCAACTCAACTTGTTTACTGGACCATTGTATTTTTTGTATAAAATTATTTCAACAATAAATCTAACCAAAGAACTAAAAACAACATATCCTACATACAATTTTGTTCCTATTTATTGGATGGCGACAGAAGATCACGACTTTGAGGAAATAAATTATTTTAATTTTAAAGGAAAAAAATTCAGGTGGAATGCCACAAGTGCTGGTGCTGTTGGACGATTATCTACTGAAGGTTTAGATGAAGTTTTTGAAGTTTTTGCTAAAGAAATTGGTTCTAGTATCAATGCTAATTATATCAAAGAATTATTTAGAAAATCCTATTTAGAACACTCCAATTTAGCTGATGCCACAAGGTTTTTGGCAAATGAATTATTTGGCGAATTTGGTTTAGTGATTCTCGATGCAGATAATCAAGATTTAAAAAAAGAATTTATTCCATATATAAAAGAGGAATTACTCAAACAAACCTCTTTTCATAAAGTTACCGAAACTATCTCTACTCTAAAAAAGTATACTATTCAAGTAAATCCTCGTGAAATCAATTTGTTTTATCTCGATACAAATCTAAGAGAACGTATTGTATTAGAAAACGGAATTTATAAAGTCAATGCAACCAAAATGGAATTTTCTGAAACTGAAATATTAAGTTTAGTTGAAAATCATCCTGAGAAATTTAGCCCAAATGTTATTTTGAGACCGTTATATCAAGAAGTTATTTTACCCAATTTATGCTACATTGGCGGTGGTGGAGAAATTGCTTATTGGATGGAATTAAAAACTATGTTTGAGGCTTTTAAAGTAACATTTCCGATTCTATTATTACGAAATTCAGCCTTGTTAGTAACTGAAAAACAACACAATAAAGCTATAAAAATAGAATTATCTTGGGAAGATTTATTTTCTAAACAAAACGTATTGATGAACAAAAAAGTAGCAGCTTTTTCAGAATTTCCGATAGATTTATCGATACAAAAAGAGCATCTCAAAAATCAATTTCATTACCTTCATTCATTAGTGCATCAAACCGATAAATCGTTTGAAGGTGCTGTAAAAGCTCAAGAAACAAAACAACTTAAAGGGTTAGAAAATCTAGAACATAGATTATTAAAAGCTCAAAAACGTAAACATTCAGAAGCTTTAGAACGTATAACTGATTTACAGAATCAACTTTTCCCAAATCAAGGTTTGCAAGAAAGAAAAGCTAATTTTTCGGAATTTTATCTAGAAAATGGTAAGCAGATGATTTATAAATTGCAACACGATTTAAAACCTTTAGAACATCATTTTTCAATACTAATTTTTTGATCATGAAAAAAAAAATACTTTATCTTTTACTTTTAATTGGTGTATTCAATAATACTAATGCCCAAGTAAGTATGATTGGCACAGCACTTTCTAGTGAGCTTGATATGGCACAATTTAGTTTGTATACTTTTCAGCAACAAGCGACTTTCACAACAGGAAATATTAAGTTTAGACAAAGCCATTCTTGGGATGTCAATTGGGGAAATTCTAGTTTTCCTTCTGGAACTGGAGTTCAAAACGGACTAGATATCCCTGTAACTGCTGGAACCTATATTGTATCTTTCAACAGTAGTTCTGGTGCCTACAGTTTTCAGTCTACAACTCCTTCACCAATAATTAGTATTGTTGGTACAGGCGTAAATGGTTGGCCAGAAAATCAAACCACACCCGAAATTACATTGTCTACAATTGATAATGTCAACTTTACGATTTCGAATCTTGTTGTTACTACAGGAGAAGTAAAATTTAGACAAGATTATTCTTGGACGACAAGTTGGGGTGGAAATACTTTTCCGAATGGACAAGGAATTTTAAATAGTCCAAATAATATACAAACCACAGCAGGAATTTATAATGTGACTTTTAATATCCAAAACGGAACCTATACTTTTATTGCAACTTATCCTATTGTTGGTATTATTGGTCCAGCAGTAAATGCCATTTTAGGTTATTTATGTCCAGAAGTTCCTTTTTATACAGAAGATGGCGAAAATTATGTGCTTTCAGCTTTTTATTATAATGGTGGTGGTGGTTATTTTAAAATTAATAGTGCAGCAGTTAATTATGGTAGTACAGCTTTTCCTACTGGTACAGCTCAAGCAAACGGACCAACATTATCAATACCGGGTGGTGAGTTTACATGCAAATACAATATTGTAAATCAGAACTATTCGTTTGGTTTTCCGAGTGTTGGGATATTAGGAACTGCACTAAACGGTTTTGAAAATCCAGACACAAACTTAGAAACAACCAACGGATTTACCTATACCTTAAACAATATTGCCCTAAATGCTGGTGAAGTTAAATTTAGATTAGACGATCGTTGGGTAAAAAATTGGGGTTCAACAATATTTCCTACCGGAACAGGAGTTCAAGGTGGTGCAAATATTCCTGTTACTGCTGGAAATTACAACATTACATTTGATAGAATAAGCGGTACTTATAGTTTTCAGAACACTTTACATACAAAAGACTTTGAAGTTGGTGATTATAAAGTTTATCCAAATCCTGCTTCAAATAATTGGAATTTTAATTCTTCATTTGAAAGTATTAAATCAATAAATATAAGTGATATATCAGGAAAAACAATTATTAATGTTAAAATTCAATCTAAAGAAATCAATATCGATTGTTCTAACTTAAAAGCTGGAATTTATTTTGCTAAAATTGATTTTGAAAAATCAGTAAAAACAATAAAACTAATAAAACAATAAATTTTAATGTTAATAATTCCTGTAACGATATTTTTTTAAGACGATTTAAATTAAATTGCCAAAAAAAAATATTTTTTAATCTTGTATTTCAAGCTCAAACAACTGTTAAAACAGACAATGTTATCAACACGAAAACGTTTTCGTTGCTAATTTTTATTTTCGAAAACGTTTTATATAACAATTTTTAGTAATTTTATGGAAAATTAATTTAAAAACTAAAAAATTATGAAAACAAAATTACTTTTATTATTCGCTATTTTCTTAACAGCATTTAATATTAATGCACAAAATCCTACGGTAGTATCAATTACTGGTGAAGCTGTTGGTGGTTGGGGAGATGGTTTTGATTTTGATATGACATCATCAGATGGTGGTGTAAACTGGACATATTCTGGTTTGACTTGTGCAAATTTTGCCGTTGATGGTAATGGTAATCCTACAGGTGGTATAAAATTCAGAGCAGATCACGCTTGGACAATAAACTGGGGTAGTGCTGCATGGCCTAGTGGTACAGGAACTAATAATGGTGCAAATATTCAATGCCTTGCTGGTACTTATGATGTAACTTTTAATAGTACTACTGGAGAATATACTTTTTCTGGAGGTGGTGTATTATCAACAGTTAAATTAGTTGGTACAGCAGTTTCAGATGCTGGAGGTATTGTAATGTCACCAACTAGTGCTGAAACATTTAGAGCTACTAATGTAACATTACTTAATGGTACTGCACAATTTGATATTGATGGAGCAACATATGGTGATGTTGGATTTCCTAACGGTACAATTGTAGACAATACTCTTTTTATACCAGTTGTTGCGGCTACATATACTTCTGTAACCTTAAATACAACAACTGGAGCATATAGCTTTGTTGCTGCACCTGTTTATCCAGTGATTAGTATTACTGGTATTGGTGTTGGTGGTTGGGGTGATGGTTTTGATTTTGATATGACTACTACAGATGGTGTTACTTATACTTATAATGCATTAGCTATAAATGGTACTCCTGATTTTAATCAAGTAAAATTCAGAACAAACCACGATTGGAATCAACCTAATTATGGAGGTTCAGGTTGGCCATCAGGTGTTGCTACTACAACTGGTGGTAACATTACTGCAACTGCATCTGGAACTTATGATGTAACATTTAACTTAACTACTGGTGAGTATAGTTTTTCATTCCCGTTAATAAGCCTTACCGGTGCTGCTTTTGGTGGTTGGGGTGATGGTTTTGATTTTGACTTAACTACTACTGATGGTGCAAATTATTCAATAAATAGTATTACTGCAGTTGCAAATGATGGGGCTAAATTCAGATCTAATCATGCTTGGAATACACCAAATTATGGTAGTACAAGTTTTCCTGTTGGTGCAGCTTTAGCAACAACTGGCGATAATATCCCTGTAATTGCTGGTACTTACGGTGTTACATTTAATAGAGTTTCTGGAGATTTCGTATTTGGTGCTCCTTTGGCAACAACTACATTTAGTACTAACAACTTTAAAGTATATCCAAACCCAACAACAAACAACTGGAACTTTGTATCTGCAAAAAATGCAATCACATCTGTTCAAATCGTAGATGTTTTAGGGAAAGTAGTACTTACTGTTTCTGGTAATTCAAACGAAGCAAAAGTAAATGCTTCTAGCTTAAACACTGGAATCTATTTTGCTAAAATTGCTACTACAAACGCTACAGAAACAATCAAATTGGTTAAAAACTAATAATTAGTTTTTCTATATATAGAATCCCATTCATTAATTTGAATGGGATTTTTTATGTTTACTATTTTACATTGACCTTGTGTTGCCCGAATAAAAGATTTTCATAATTTTTATTTTTAAATCTTTAAATCTTTGAATTCTTTTTATTCTCAATCATTCCTTTTTTAAAACAAAAAACTTACTTTTGCACCCAAATAAAAAATAAAAAAATGGCAACGAATAGAACATTCACAATGATTAAGCCTGATGCGGTTGAAAACGGACACATCGGAGGAATTTTAAATATGATAACAGAAGGTGGTTTCAAAATTATTTCATTGAAATTAACACAACTTACTGTTGCAGATGCACAAGCATTTTATGCGGTACACGCAGCAAGACCTTTTTACGGAGAATTAGTAGCGTTTATGTCTCGTGGTCCTATTGTGGCTGCAATTCTTGAAAAAGAAAATGCTATCGAAGATTTCAGAAACCTTATTGGTGCTACAAATCCAGCTGATGCTGCTGAAGGAACTATTCGTAAAAAATATGCAACTTCTATTGGAGAAAATGCTGTACACGGATCTGATAGTGATGAGAATGCAGCTATTGAAGGCGCATTTCATTTTGCTGGGAGAGAACAGTTCTAGATTAGATTACTTAGAGAGTTAGATTTTTAGACTTTTTAGATTTTTAGACTTTTTAGATTAATAAAACAAACCCACTTCAATGAAGTGGGTTTGTTTTATTAATAGAGTTTCCTTATTCTAGTTTTAAAATCCAATTTTCTAATAATCTAATTATCTAATAATCTAACTTTCTAACAATCTAATAATCTAAAAAGTCTAAAAATCTAACTTTCTAATTTTCTAAAAATCTATCTTAACACAACTTCTTTAACTACATCACGACGCAACTCTTCATTAATCATTTTAATAATTTTATCTTTACCAAAGCTTAATTCTTCTCTCAATACTGAAGAAGTTAGCTCAACATACAATGTACTTCCTTTTAAGATAATATTTCTAGTATAACTGTTCACGCCATTGCCCATCAAAGCCTTCCAAGCTTCTTTTACTGCAATTTGATCAATTCCTGGTTGCAATTTATTAACTTGAATAATCTCTTTTAAAACATCACCAATAGTACTTTCGTTATTGAGTCTTTTTGCCATTTGGAACAATATTTATAGGTGTTGCTCTTTTGTAATGGTATTCATTATTAGTATTTATCAATACTAATTGAGAATCAGTAAGCGTTATTATTTTTTCTTTCCAGTTAGAAAAAGGAGTAGTATATAATAAAAAATAATTCTCTTTTTCTTTTTTAATTGTTACTTTTTCAGAAACATCATTTACAAGAAAAGTTCCGTCTAATTGCGGTTTTACTTTTTTTCTAAATCCTGAATTGTTTTTTATTTCAAAATAATCATATGTTTCGTTTATGGCATATAACTTTTCTTGACCATCAGGGAAAACTACTTTTTCTATTTCCCAATACCCATTAATTTTTGCAATATCATTTTCGGTAATTTCCTTATGACAAGAAACAAAAAGGAAATAAAATAGAAGAAATATAAGTGATTTTTTCATTTTGAAATTAAAAAAATAAAAATACAATTTATTTTATACAATAAAAACTAATTTTGATTAAACCATTTCGATTTTGATAAGTCAAATGATAAAATAATAAGTCATGAAAAAGTTTATATTTCTATTTTTAGTTCTTGTTTTATCATATAGTTGTGGTACACAAGAAGATTGTTGTGCTACTATTCCAGAAGAATTAATGTATTTTCCTCCAAATGACGGTAGTGCAACTTGGGAAACAAAATCTATAGAAAGTTTAGGTTGGAATCAAAATGCAGTGCAACTACTTTTGGATTATCTAAATATAAAACACACCAAAGGATTTATAGTTTTGGTAAATGGTAGAATTGTGTTGGAAAATTATTTTAATGGACATGATGTAAATACTAACTGGTATTGGGCTAGTGCAGGTAAAACCTTAACCTCAACAGCTGTTGGAATTGCTCAACAAGACGGTTTAATAAATATAAACAATAAAGTTTCAGATTATTTAGGTATAGGCTGGACAAGTGCTCCCTTGGAAAAAGAAAACATGATAACATGCAAAAACTTATTATCTATGAATTCTGGTTTGAATGATACTTTAGGTGATGATGTTTCGCCTGCTAATCTTCAATATGTTGCAGATGCTGGAACACGTTGGGCATACCATAATGTTTATGTGAAATTGCAAGATGTAATTGCTGAAAAAAGTGGTCAAACTTGGACTAATTATTTCAATACTAAATTGAGAGACAAAATAGGGATGTCTGGCGGTTCTTGGATAAATTCAGGAGGATTGAGTGTGTATAATAGCACAACGAGAAACATGGCGCGCTTTGGTCAATTGATTTTAAACAAAGGAAAATGGAACTCAACACAAGTAGTCAATGAAGCATACTTGATTCAAGCTACTACAACATCGCAAAATATAAATCAAGCTTATGGATATTTATGGTGGTTAAACGGGAAATCAAGTTTTCATTTACCTCAATCTCAAATTCAATTTTCAGGTAATTTGATTCCGAATGCACCAAGTGATATGTATTGTGCTTTAGGAAAAAACGATCAAAAAATATATGTAGTACCGAGTAAAAAAATGGTAATAATTAGAATGGGAGAAGTTGCCAACCCAGAGAATCCTACATTTGCCTTATCTGGATTTGATAATGAGCTTTGGACAAAAATTAATGCTTTATATCAATAGTTTAAAAACAAAAAGGACTTTTATTTAAATGTCCTTTTTGTTTTTTTATTATTTTCTTTATTTGAAGAAAGAATCTACAAATTCATATTTATTAAAAACTTGTAAATCTTCTATTCCTTCTCCAACACCAATATATTTAACAGGAATCTGAAATTGATCTGAAATACCTATAACGACACCACCTTTTGCAGTTCCGTCTAGTTTTGTTACTGCAAGACAAGTTACTTCTGTAGCAGCAGTAAACTGTTTGGCTTGCTCGAAAGCGTTCTGACCTGTTGAACCATCAAGAACTAAAAGTACATCGTTTGGAGTATCTTCGACCACTTTTTGCATCACTCTTTTTACTTTGGTCAATTCATTCATAAGATTGACCTTGTTGTGCAATCTACCAGCAGTATCAATAATTACAATATCAGCGTTTTGAGCAACTGCACTTTGCAAAGTGTCAAAAGCTACAGAAGCAGGATCACTACCCATTTGTTGTTTTACCAAAGGTACACCAACACGATCAGCCCAGATTTGTAGTTGATCTATTGCAGCAGCACGAAAAGTATCTGCAGCACCAAGAACAACATTGTAGCCCTGTTTTTTAAACTGATAGGCCAGTTTGCCAATAGTAGTTGTTTTACCAACACCGTTTACTCCAACAACCATTAAAACATAAGGTTTTATATTTAAAGGAATGATAAATGCGGTAGGTTCGCCAAGATTTGTTTCAGAAAGCAAGCCCGATATTTCTTCTCTAAGAATTTGATTTAACTCTTCGGTTCCTAAATATTTATCTTCAGCAACTCTTTTTTCGATTCTTGTAATGATTTTTAACGTTGTATTTACTCCAACATCTGATGCGACAAGTATTTCTTCGAGATTATCTAGAACTTCGTCATCAACTTTAGATTTTCCTGCAATAGCCTTGGTAAGTTTAGAGAAAAAAGAGACTTTTGATTTCTCAAGACCTTTGTCTAAAGTTTGCTTCTCTTGTTCGCTAATATTTTGGTCTTTTTTTTCTGAGGAAAATATTCTTTTAAAAAAACTCATTATATAAAAAGTATTAAGAATGAAGTATTTATCTGTTGGGATAAATATAAATTTAATCTGGTAAATATAAAAATAAAAAGCTACTTCCGAAAGAAAGTAGCTTTAGTATAAATTTATTTTAGATTATTTCTTTTTTAAGAAAGTATCTACTTCTTCTGGAGACATAATACTTTCAACAAAAGTATAAGCTCCTGTTTTTGGAGATTTTACCATTTTGATGGCTTTTGATAATCTCTTAGAAGATGTTTGCAACGATGCTACGGTTTTCTTTGCCATGGTTCAAATGTTATTTTAATTTTTATAAAAATTTCTAATACTGGAATTAGAAATAATATTAAAATCTTTAATTATTATTTAATTTCTTTGTGAACAGTAACTCTTTTCAAGATTGGATTAAATTTTTTAATCTCTAATCTGTCTGGAGTATTTTTTTTGTTCTTTGTTGTTATGTATCTAGAAGTTCCGGAAACACCTGTTGTTTTGTGTTCAGTACATTCTAATATTACTTGAATTCTATTACCTTTCTTTGCCATTTTGCTTTATATATATTTAGGAAAAGATTATTTAATAAATCCTTCTGACTGTGCTTTTTTCAAAACTGCAGCGATTCCATTTTTATTAATTGTTTTTATTGTAGAAGCAGCTACTCTTAGAGTAATCCATCTATCTTCTTCAGGAAGGTAAAAACGTTTTTTAACCAAGTTCACAGAGAATTTTCTCTTTGTCTTGTTCATAGCGTGAGAAACATTATTTCCTACCATCGCTCTTTTTCCTGTAAGGTCACAAACTCTTGACATTATGCTTATCTTTTATCGTTATTCAAAATCAGGGTGCAAAGAAAAGAAAAATAAACGGATGAAACAAAAAATTAAACTAGATTTTTTAAAATTTCTTTTTGCAGCATTTCTAAGCTTTTATTTACAGTTCTGTCTATTACTTTTTCTCTTGGTTGTCCGAAATTAAATTCCTGAACAACAACTTCTTCTGGTGTTGCAATAGCTATAAAAACGGTTCCTATAGCTGCATTTGAATCGCCTTTTTGCGGACCAGCATTTCCTGTTGTGGCAATAGCAAAATCAGTTTTCATTATTTTTTTGCAATTTATTGCCATTTGTTTTGCTACTTCTGCACTAACAACTGAATATTCTGAAATCAAATTTTCTGAGATTCCCAGCACATTTATTTTTACTTCTGTTGCATACGACACTATACTACCTTTATAATAATTTGATGCTCCTGAAACTGAGCTGATAACTTGTGCTATTTTGCCTCCAGAGCAACTTTCTGCTGTAGAAATAGTTCGCTTTTGATTGGTTAATACTCTTCCTAAAACAACTTCGATGGTTTCATCTTCATCAAAACCAACTATAATATCACCGATAAGTTTTGTGAGTGTATGTACTTTTTCGTTTATGGTTTTTTCTAATAATTCTTTATCCGTTCCTCTTGCCGATAGACGTAAACGAACTCTTCCTGGACTTGGCAAATAGGCTAATTTGATAAAACTTGGTAAGTTGTTTTCCCAATCTTCTATGCGTTCTGCTACTCTACTTTCGCCTTGACCATATGTAAGTATTGTTTTGTGTATAATATAAGGTCGTTTGTATTCTTGTACTAGTTTTGGAATGATTTCGTTGCTTACAATACCTTTCATTTCGTAGGGAACACCAGGTAATGAGATAAAGACTGTGTTTTCTTTTTTGATCCACATTCCTGGAGCTGTACCGTATATGTTTTTGAGTACGGTGCATTTTGATGGTACTAATGCTTGGTCTTTATTGATTTGTGAGGCTTCTATTTTGAAAAGATTTTGAAACATGGCAACAACATGATTCTCTACTTCTTGATTTCGAATTAAAATATCTTGAAAATATTCGCAGAATGTATGTTTTGTTATATCGTCTTTGGTAGGTCCTAATCCTCCTGTGATAATTACCAAATCGACTTTGTTTTGAAGTTGAGAAAAGGTATCTAATATATGTTGTTTGTTGTCTGAAATAGAAATCATTTCGGTAATTTCTATTCCTATTTTGTCTAGCGATTTGGCTATAAATCCTGAATTGGTATCAACAATTTGACCTATTAGAATTTCGTCACCAATGGTTACTATTGTGGCTTTCATTATTATTTATTGAATTATTTTTAAAATCCAAAGATATAGAATTAGGACTGAACTTTGGTAATGTTTTAGCCTTGATGGTAGCGAAAAGCCTCGCGATTTTGAATTGTATTTTTTATAACAAAAAAAGAGCGCCCAACGGAAGCTCCTTTTGTTTGTGTTTAAAAAAACAATTCAAAAAAAGAGCTTGCAGCGTTCAGCAAGACAAGCTCCAGATTTGAATAATATTATAGACTAAAATCTTTTGTGATTTCTTTGGCTGCTTTTTCGATTTGAGATTCTACACTATCAAAAGTAGCTTGAATTTCCTTGCGTTTTCCTTCTGCTTTTGTCCAAGCTTCTATTTGAAGAATTTCTTCGAATGCTACTGACATTCCCATCAAATCTAATGAAGGCTTGATTTTGTGAGCATAGGCATAGGCTAACTTGTAGTCTTTGGTTTTGATTCCTAATTTGATTTGTATTAAATCTAAAGGAACTTCGGTCACAAAAAGTGAGATAATCTGGTTTACAAATTCTGGGTCATTGTCTGAAAGTGCATATACTTTCGCTAAGTTATAGTTTAGGGCCATTTATTTTACTTTTATTGTAAATAGTTTTTTGTTTTCTAAGAATCCTTCTAATACATCGTCGGGTTTTACTGCTGCAACTCCTTCGGGTGTTCCTGTAAAAATGATATCTCCTATTTTTAGTGTAAAATATTGAGAAACGTATGAAATGAGTTCGTCAATTTTCCACAACATTAAGCTAGAATTTCCTTTTTGAACAGTTTTTTTGTTATTTGATAGTTCAAAATTAATACTTTCTAACGAACTAAAAATTTTTTTCGATATAAAGTCTCCAATAACCGCTGAACCGTCAAAACTCTTTGCTTTTTCCCATGGCAAACCTGCATTTTTTAGTTTTTGTTGCAAATCTCGAGCTGTAAAATCGATACCAACACTTATCTCATCATAATACTTATGTGCGAATTTTGTTTCTATGTATTTTCCTACTTTGTTTATTTTTACAATGAGCTCAATTTCGTGATGAATGTCTTGGGAAAATTCTGGAATTACAAATGGATGTTGCTTGAGTAATATAGAAGAGTCTGGTTTTATAAACACTACTGGTTCTTCTGGACGCTCGTTTTGTAATTCTTCTATATGTTTGGTATAATTTCTACCAATGCAAATTATTTTCATTTTTTAGTTGTTGCTTTATTCAATAACTCATTTTGTATTTAGTTTTCTTAACTTAATTGCTGTTAATACTTTTTTGGTATACAAAGGGAAATCTGCATTTTGAATCCAACCAAAATAACCGGGTTCTTTATCAAAAACTTCATCTACCAAAACACCTTTGTGTTTGCCAAAAGCAAAAATTTCTTGTCCATTATCGTTAATGCCAATAAAACCGGCAAAATCTAATGATTTTTTGCGTGTTGTAAATTCTGATAATGTTTTCATGTCGTTTTCTAAATCAGGATAACGATCAAGTTGTGCTTTCAGTATTTCGTATGTTGCCATTGTGTCTGCTTCGGCAGAATGGGCATTTTCTAGACTTTTTCCGCAATAGAATTTTAGTGCTGCACTCAAAGTGCGTTCTTCCATTTTATGAAAAATAGTTTGTACATCTACTGATACACGACTTTTCATATCAAAATCTACTCCAGCACGAAGCAATTCTTCGGCAAGTAACGGAATATCAAATCTATCTGAATTAAAACCTGCCAAATCGCTGTCTTTTATCATAGCATGCACTTGTGATGCTAATGTGTTAAAAGTTGGTTCGTTGGCTACTTTTTCGTTTGTAATTCCGTGAACTACTGTTGATTGTGGCGGAATTGGCATTTCTGGATTGACCAGCCAGGTTTTGCTTTCTTTGTTTCCGTTTGGGAAAACTTTGAAAATAGATATTTCTACAATTCTATCTTTAGAGACTTCTATACCTGTTGTTTCGAGATCAAAAAAACAAATTGGTCTTGTGAGTTTAAGTTCCATTTTTAATTTTTAGAAGAACAAATATATAGTTTTGATGTTACCGTTTATCGATTTTTTTATTTTAACTTATTTGGGGTAATTAATTTTTTGAGTCTTTATTCTTAAAAAAAATGAATACACTGTTAATTTGACAATTCTAAGAAGGAGTAATCACATTGATTAAGTATTTTATAAGATTTCAAATTCTTCAAAATTACAAAATCACACTTATTATTAATTGCGCACAACAAGTTAAAGTATAATTTTTTTCATAGAAATGCCTCAAAAAGTAACTAATACCATTTAAGTTTAGAATTTACCGCAATAAAAAGTTCTTTTTTTCTTTATTCAAAATAAAAATAAATCATAACGATGCTATGCTTGATTTTTCTTTTTTGAATAAAGAAAAAAATCTTCATTTTCTTTACAGTAAATTCTAAACTTAAATGGTATAATAATTTTGAAGCATTATTTTTTTCATTTCTTGCTGCTATTACTTTTCCACATGCTTGGGTTATTTTAAAAATGTTTAAAAATGAAGCATAAAAAAACCGAGTCATTTTTGGACTCGGTTTAGTCTATTATCTAAAAGTCTATAATCTTTTATCTAAAAAAATAAATTATTTTACTTCTTCAAATTCTACATCTTGAACATCATCACCTTGAGCTTCACCTTGAGGTTGAGCTTCTTGTTGACCTTGTTCGCCTTGAGCATACATTGCTTCTGTAGCTTTTTTCCAAGCTGCATTCACATTGTCTAACCCTTTTTGGATTGCTTCAAGATCTTGAGATTGGTGTGCCATTCTCAATTCTGTCAATGCATATTCGATTCCTGTTTTGTTTTCGTCAGAAATTTTATCTCCTAACTCTTTCAATTGAGTTTCAGTTTGGAAAATCAAACTATCTGCTTCGTTGATTTTTTCAACTCTTTCTCTAGCGATTTTGTCAGCATCAGCATTTGCTTCTGCATCTTTTTTCATTCTTTCGATTTCTTCAGAAGTCAATCCAGAAGAAGCTTCGATACGAATATCGTGAGATTTACCAGTTCCTTTATCAGTTGCAGAAACTTTGATGATACCATTTGCATCAATATCAAAAGTAACTTCAATTTGAGGAACTCCTCTTGGTGCTGGTGGAATACCGTCTAAGTTGAAACGACCAATAGTTTTATTATCAGCAGCCATTGCTCTTGCACCTTGAAGAACGTGAAGTTCAACTGTTGGTTGAGAATCTGCAGCAGTTGAGAAAACTTGTGATTTCTTTGTTGGAATGGTTGTGTTAGACTCAATTAATGTTGTCATAACGCCACCCATTGTTTCGATTCCTAAAGATAAAGGTGTAACGTCAAGTAACAATACATCTTTTACATCTCCAGAAAGAACTCCACCTTGAATAGCCGCTCCAATGGCAACAACTTCATCAGGATTAACTCCTTTTGAGGCTTTTTTACCAAAGAATTTTTCTACCTCTTCTACGATTCTAGGAATACGAGTAGAACCGCCTACTAAGATCACTTCGTCAATATCAGAAACAGATAAACCTGCATTTTTCAACGCTTTAGCAACTGGTGCCATAGAACGTTTTACAAGAGAATCAGTTAATTGTTCAAATTTAGCTTTTGTTAATTTTTTAACTAAGTGCTTTGGTCCTGAAGCTGTCGCTGTCACATATGGTAAGTTGATTTCAGTTTCAGCAGAAGATGACAATTCAATTTTAGCTTTTTCAGCAGCTTCTTTAATACGTTGCAATGACATTGGGTCTAAACGCAAATCTATACCTTCTTCAGCTTTGAATTCGTCAGCTAACCAGTCAATAATTTCGTGGTCAAAATCATCTCCACCTAAGTGAGTATCACCATCTGTAGACAATACTTCAAAAACTCCGTCTCCTAATTCTAGAACAGAGATGTCAAAAGTACCCCCACCTAAATCGTAAACAGCAATTTTTTGATCTTTTCCTTTTTTATCTAAACCATAAGCAAGTGCAGCTGCAGTTGGTTCGTTGATTATACGCATTACTTTAAGACCTGCAATTTCTCCAGCTTCTTTTGTAGCTTGACGTTGCGAATCGTTAAAGTAAGCTGGTACAGTAATAACTGCTTCTGTAACTGTTTGACCTAAATAGTCCTCTGCTGTTTTTTTCATTTTTTGAAGTGTCATCGCTGACAATTCTTGTGCAGTATACAAACGACCATCAATATCTACACGTGGTGTATTGTTGTCACCTTTTACTACAGCATAAGGAACTCTTTTTGCTTCTTCTGTGATTTCAGCAAAAGAATGACCCATAAAACGTTTGATAGAAGCAATAGTCTTAGTTGGATTAGTTACTGCTTGTCTCTTAGCAGGATCTCCTACTTTAATTTCTCCACCTTCAACAAAAGCGATGATAGATGGTGTTGTTCTTTTTCCTTCAGCATTAGGAATAACAACTGCTTCGTTACCTTCCATTACAGAAACACAAGAGTTTGTAGTACCCAAATCAATTCCGATTATTTTACCCATTTTTATTTATATTTAATTATTTTGTAATTCGTTTTTAATAACTTGAGTTGCCATAGTCAAGTTTTATGCCAATGGATAAGTACACAAGGAATTGTCAGTTTATGTTGAAATTGGCATAATTTAATATGACATATTGACACTAAGCATTTGTCTTGACTTTAAAAGAATTTTCTTTAAAACAAAAAAAACTGCCCAAATTGTTATTTTGGACAGTTATTAAAACAATTGATAGATTTACATATTTATAGACCAAACGGTATAACTATTTGGCGGACATTGTATTTTTACCCAAGTATCACCTTGTGTTGTTGGATACCATGTTGAATTACCTGTAAAGTCTTTTATTTGTGTATTGTCCCAATTTGTAGGAACCCAACGTTCTAACCAAGATGATGAGTTATTTAAATATACAATTAATCCAGGATTGCCATTATAACCATTTCTCCTAGCAATATATTCATCATTATCAGCATATAAAATGGAAGTTGTTCCTGTTGCTTTGTTGTTATGTATCCATATTAAATTATTCAGTTTGGCTTTGTTTAACCATTCTTCATAATCTCTGTAGAAAATAGTTGGATATCCTTCCGCAGTCAATATATATGCATAGGCTAAGTTTTTATTCCAAATACTATTTGTATCATGATTAGAAACAAAAGTTACTGCTTTAAATGGATTTCGTTTCCACATCATATCATCATATAATAATGCAAGATTATTTCCATCAAAAGCATCATGCATTTTATAATAACAGGCAAAATCAAATACTGAACTATTGGCATTATTTGCCCAAGATTCTAATAAATTGACATTTGCATCCCAATATTCTCCAACAGAAAATCCGCCAACATTTGAATTCCAATTATTTACAACCGATGGACCAAAACCTTTTACATAATCAAAACGCCAACCATCAAATTTCATAGTGTTTTTGTAATATTTTCCAACTCCATCAACTCTAAGCCACAACCAATCCTTTACATTTTGAGCTTGATGACACAAATCTGGATAGCCTCCGAAAGAACCTTCATCATTATTTCCGAAAGAATTTTTATAAAAATCATTATACGTTCTTTTAAACTTTCCTGATGCAACTCCATTAAAATTTGTCCAAGTATTATTAAGTGTAAACGGATTGTATTGTGATTGACCGCCAGAATTATGATTGATAACTATATCAGCAAAAACTTGCATATTTTCTGTATGCGCTTTTGTTATAAGACTTTCTAATTCGGTTTTAGAACCAAATCTGGTTTCTGTAGAACCGTTTTGATTATAATTTCCAAAATCGAAATAGTCGCAAGGATCATATCCCATTGAGAAACCACCATTTTGACCTTTACTTACAGGTGGCAACCATATAGAACCAATTCCAGCATTTGACCATTCTGTAACTTTTGTGTTAATTGTATTCCACCAATTTCCACCTGATGGAACATCCCAATAAAAAGCTTGCATCATAACGCCACCACCAGGATTGGCAACATACCGTCCTTGAGCGCTTTGCATTTTATTTCCTGTAGAAAATGGATGTCCGTCGTGATTTGTTACATTAATAATTTTATACTGTGGTTTTGAATCATTATTTGTTGTTATCTCTTCATTTGAATTACATGAAAAAAGAGTTAAAGCAATCGAAAAAAGACTGATTCTATATAATTTATTTTTCATAAAAAAGGTTTTGTTTGAATAAATCGATTGTTAAATCT
>JAYTVI010000084.1:0-22927 GCA_043744095.1 Flavobacterium sp. | reverse complement strand
AGAAAAAATTAATAATAGACCAAGAAAAAGATTTAATTTTGAATCACCAAATTATATGTTTAACCAAAAAGTTGCATTTGTAACTTGAATTCAGCATTTATAAAAACAAAGAATTTCATAATTTTCCAACACCAGAAAAAGAAGTTCCAAAGATGATAAAAGAACTTTTAAATAAATAAAAACCTTTAAAAAAACCAAACCAAAAATCTAATTTAAGTCGATTTTTTTTTAATCGGAATTAAACCATTTTCGCATTGACAAATTGGCTAATTAATTTTATCTTTGCTCCTTTAAAAAATCACCTTACTTACGATGAAAATATCATACAACTGGTTAAAACAATTTATCAAAATAGACTGGAAATCTGAAGAAACTGCTGCATTATTAACTGATCTTGGTCTTGAAGTAGAAGTAGTAGAAAAATACCAATCTGTAAAAGGTGGTTTAGAAGGTATTGTTGTTGGTCATGTTTTAACGTGTGTTCAACATCCTAATGCAGACAGATTGAAAGTCACAACTGTAGATTTGGGTGATGGAATTCCGGTGCAAATTGTTTGTGGCGCTAGTAATGTTGCTGCTGGCCAAAAAGTTCCTGTTGCAACAATTGGCACAACTTTATATGATAAAGACGGAATTGCTTTTCAAATTAAAAAAGGAAAAATTAGAGACCAAGAAAGTCACGGAATGATTTGTGCCGAAGACGAACTAGGTCTTGGTAATAGTCACGATGGAATAATGATTCTTGATGCTGCTTTAAAACCTGGAACTCCTGTTGCCAAAGTTTTTAAAATAGAAAATGACGAAATATTCGAAATTGGTCTAACTCCAAATCGTGCCGATGCAATGAGTCATCTAGGTACAGCAAGAGATTTGAGAGCTGGATTAATACAAAGTGGCATTACTACAGAACTTATTACGCCATCGGTAAGCAATTTTAGAATTGACAAACGAACTTTGAAAATAGATGTAAAAATCGAGGATTCAAAATTAGCACCTCGTTATTGCGGTGTGACCATTTCTGGAATCACCGTAAAACCTTCGCCAGAATGGTTACAAAACCGTCTGAAATCTATTGGTATAAATCCGAAAAATAATATTGTAGACGTTACCAATTATGTTTTGCACGAATTAGGACAACCACTTCACGCATTTGATGCTTCAAAAATAAATGGCAAAATTGTAGTTAAAACATTGCCTGCTGGCACAAAATTTACAACGCTAGACGATGTAGAAAGAACATTACATCAAGAAGATTTAATGATTTGTGATGACAAAGGTGGTATGTGTATTGCAGGAGTTTTTGGTGGAAAAAATTCTGGAGTTACAGAAAATACAACCAATATTTTTCTAGAAAGTGCGTATTTTAATCCTGTAAGTATCAGAAAAACTGCAAAAAGACATACTTTGAGTACAGATGCTTCTTTCCGTTTTGAAAGAGGAATTGATCCTACAATCACAGAATATGCACTCAAACGTGCTGCATTATTAATTCAAGAAGTTGCTGGAGGCGAAATAACTTCAGATGTTATTGATATTTATCCTAAAAAAATAGAAGATTTTCCAGTGTTTTTGAACTTTTCTAAAACTGCAAAACTTATAGGTCAAGAACTCAACAAAGAGATTATAAAAAATATTTTGGCTTCGCTAGATATCAAAGTAAATAGTGTTACAGATGCAGGTTTGGGATTGACAATTCCGGCTTATAGAGTTGATGTGCAAAGAGAAATAGATGTTATTGAAGAAATTCTGAGAGTGTATGGCTATAACAATATTCAGTTTACCAAAAAGCTAAATGCTACCGTATCTAACTCCTCAAGAACAGAAGATTATAAGGTGCAAAATATTATTGCAAACCAATTGAATTCATTGGGTTTTCACGAAATGATGGCAAACTCACTTACATCACCAGAGTACATTCAACTTTCAGAATTATTGCAAAAAGAACATAATGTTACGATGCTTAATCCCTTAAGCAATGATCTATCAGCAATGAGACAATCATTATTGTTTTCGGGTTTAGAAGCTGTTTCGTATAATATCAATCGTAGAAATTCGGATTTAAAATTATTTGAATTCGGAAAATCATACCACAATTTGCCTTCAGGATATGAAGAACAAAAACATTTATCACTTTTTGTCTCTGGAAATAGAAATGAAGAAACTTGGATTGGCAAACAACAAACTTCTGATTTCTTTATGTTTAAAGGGTATATAGAATCTATTATTTCTAGATTAGGCATTCAGAAAACCAAAAACCAACCTGTAACTTCAGACGTATTCGCAGAAGCCATTGCTATTGCTATTGGTGATGAAATTCTTGTTGAATTTGGGTCGGTAAAAAAATCGATCTTAAAACATTTCGACATCAAACAAGAAGTGCTTTTTGCAGATTTTAATTGGAATTTGGTTTTGAAACTAGTTTCAAATAAAATTAAATTTTCAGATATTCCAAAATACCCAGAAGTTCGAAGAGATTTAGCATTGCTTGTTGATGAAAATATTACATTTGAAAATGTTTATAAAATAGCACGTCAGTCAGAAAAATCTTTGTTGAAAAACGTAAATCTTTTTGATGTTTATACTGGTGCCAATTTGCCAGAAGGAAAAAAATCATATGCAGTGAGTTTTACCATTCAAGACAATTCGAAAACTTTGACAGAAGAGCAAATAGAGAAAGTAATGAACAAATTACAGAAGAATTTGGTTTCAGAACTCGGAGCAAGTCTGAGATAAAAAGTTTAAATTATATAAAAAAATTAGTTTCAAAATAGAAGTGAGATTCAACAATTTCTATTAAATTTGATATGAAATAAATCGTAATTTAAAACTCAATTCTATGAAAATCAAATCTTTCGCAATTATTGCATTTTTGTTTATTGCAAATACAACATTCTCACAATCTATTTTTGAGAAATGGCCAAGTATGAAAACGTTTCACGAAGTGATGTCACAAACATTTCATCCTGTTGAAGAAGGTGATTTTGAACCCATAAAAACACGTTCTGAAGAATTATATCAAAAAGCAGAAGCATTATTGAAAAATGATATTCCGGAAGAATTTAGAACAAATGCTATATTATCTGCTGCCGAAAGATTACAATTAAAAAGCAAATCGATGCACAAATTGGTTCTCGCTAAAGCATCAGATGAAGAACTTGTAAAATCACTTACCGAATTGCATAATATTTTTCACGAAATAGTCGGACTTTGTTCTGAAGAAAAAAAATAATTTTTCTTAATCTGTTAAACTTGTCCAATCAAACGATTGGGCTTTTTTTTTCAACAATTCTAAAAAATCAAAGATTTGAATAATTAACAATCGAAATTATATTTTACCTTTGACCATTCAAAAAAAATATAACAATGATGGTTTATAAATTCAGAGTGATTCTTGATGCAGAAGAGGATGTGTTTAGAGATATTGCAATACTTGAAGAAGATACTTTAGAAGATTTGCACAATGCCATAGTAAATGCTTTTGGGTTCGACGGACTAGAAGTTGCATCGTTTTATACTTGTGATGATACTTGGAATCAAGAAGACGAAATTCCAATGTTTGATACTGGAGATATTGTTGGCGAAGTCAGAACTATGAGTGATTATAAACTTTCGGACATTTTGGATACCGAAAATACTAAAATTATTTATGTTTATGATTTTATAAATATGTGGACCTTTTTGGTAGAACTTGCTGCTGTTGAAGAAATTTCGGCAGGAAATGTATATCCAGAAACTATTTTCTCTCATGGCGAAATGCCTGATAATGCAGGAGATAAAATATTTGAAGCAGATGAAGATGAAAACTATAACGAATTTGAAGATGATCTAGATGAAGATGACCTTGATATGCTTGAAGGCGATGATAGCTATGAGGATTACGGATTTGAAGAAAACTGGAATTAAAAATTAAAAAAAAATCAAAATTGAGAACCAAGAATATTGACTTAAATTCGGTCAATATTCTTGGTTCTTTATTCTAAAAATATATAAAAACAAAAGATGATTAATTTATACAATACCCATATTGAGACACTTTCTATTCACCGAGTAGGAAATAAAAGCCGTAACGAAGCCATTTTTCTTTCAGAACAACCGTATTCTTTGAATGATGAAATTGTACCACTTATCAAAGAATATTTCTTTAAACCTTTTAGAGAAAAAGAAGAAAACTATTTTCAGTTTGCTCACGAAGTAGATTTAGATTATAATGATATGTTTAAAATGGCAACCGAAATTTTTGAAAATCCAAGTAATTTGCATACTGTTTCTAAAAAAATCACTACCCATTTGTTTGAACAATCCAATCATCCACATATCAAAAACGGAGAAGTCTATGTTACCTATCTTACCAATTTGAATATTGACAATAATGTTGTTGATGCTATTGGTGTTTTTAAAAGTGAGCTACAATCAGACTTTATGCAGTTTGAAGAAAAAGGAGATTCGCTAGAAATGATTTTACAACACGGAATCAATTTGAACAAACTAGACAAAGGCTGTTTGATTTTTAATTATAAAAAAGAAGAAGGTTACAAAATTTTGACTGTTGATAGTAATCGTTATGACGCTAGATATTGGTTAGAACATTTCTTATCGGTTGATGCTTTTGAGGATGAAAATTTTATAACCAAAAAGTATTTAAAATTTTGTCAAGGATTTGCAAAAGATGTTGTTTTTCCTGCTGAAGATAAAAAAGAAGAAGTGATGTTTATGAATCGTTCAGTAAATTATTTTGCGAAAAATGATCAGTTTGAAGAAACAAATTTCTTGAATGAAGTTTTAGACAACCCTGATTTGATTCCAGAATTTAAAAACTACAAAATAGATAAAGGAGAAAAATATAGTATCGAAGATATTACCACTTTTCCTATTGCAAATGCTGCGGTTTCTGATGCTAGAAAATCAATAAAAAATGTCATCAATTTAGACACACATATTCAAATAAAAATGGATTTTATCAATCCAGAAAGTGCAGAGAAATATGTAGAAAAAGGCTGGGATGAAGAAAAACAAATGTATTATTACTTAGTTTATTTTAACAAAGAACAAAAAAGCTAGATTTATAAGATTGCATTAAAAGACTTATTATCAAAATGTTAATAAAATTACTTTTTGTAAGTCTTTTAATGTTATTCATCTAATTTTGCAGCATTTCACCGATATAATTTGCTGTTTACCTGTAAATTAAATACGTTTGTACTGTATTTTTTTTACAAGAATTTATGATTCCAACTTTTTATAAATCTGTTTTCTTTTCTAGTAAAATGAGGTGTTCGTTTTTTGGGCATCAAATTATTACTACCAAAAATATTACACAACACTTCAAAGAATACAAATGTTCGGTTTGTCAATTAGAATTGACAAATGATGAAAAAGGTCGTAAAATAACTTTAACGCAAGAGCGTAAAGACATCAATCAAACATTAGCACTTTTTTATCAGAAAAGAAATCACTTATTTCTTAAATAAAAACAACTTTACGCAACCTTTTTAAATTTTTTGTATCTTTATGATATACTAAAAGTTAAGGTTATGAAACTATCCCTATTTTTGCTAAGCATTACTAGTTTTTTATTAAATTCTTGTGTTTATGAAAGAGCAATTCCGGTAAAAAATTTAACCCCACAAAATCGAGTATTGCTTCTAAAAGTAGATTATACAACCAATACTTTTGAAGGTGGAAAAGAATTTTATTTCAACAATCAAACCTCAACCTTTACTATTCGTACAGAATATCAATCGCCAGGTGATTTTGGTGGAATTCAATTATATTATCAAGAATTAAACTCTAAATTATTTGATGGTACAATTGTCTGGAATGGTTTAGGACATATTGTTTTTCCTACAAGTTTTCTTGCTCCAAATGCATTCAATCCTATTAATACATTGGTTGCAGTGCCTCAACCTGTTTTTGAAAATGTTTTTAATCCTAACAATACCGTATATTCCTATGAAGCTGTGTGGAGTTCTGTAGCTTATTTTGAAAAAGTAAATCAATATCGAAATTCAAATCCAAATGCAACTGTCAAAATTTTCCTATACACTCCAAGTGTTGGGATAGGTAATCCTGCAGATTGGAAATGGATTTTGGTTTTTAAAAATTAAAATTTGTTTTGTTTTTGTTTTGTAAATGCGTTTTGTTTTGGGGCAAAACGCATTTTATAGTTTAAATTAATTTTTCAAAATAAAATTATACCTCCTACTCTACCATAAATTTGATGGTTTGCAAAACTTCATTAGCAACCATAACTTTAGCAAAATACATTCCTGAAACTAGTGACAATTCAAATTTTTGGTCTAGATCCGTGATGAGCGTTTTATAAACTACCCTACCTTGCATATCTACAACAACAAGATTTTGATTAGGACTTAAACAAGTAAAACCCGATAATATAAAAAACCCTTTATTAGGATTGGGATACAATGAAATTTTGCTTTTAGAAAAAGCTGCAGTTTTTAAATCTATATTGTCAAAACGCGCAATAAAAGAATTTTTATATCCACTAGTAAACAAATTTATATTAGGTTGCAACCCATTTGGGGTACTGATATTGGTTGTGCTTGCTGTACCTCCTACAACATAAAAACTATCATTGCCAAAAGGAATCATTTGAGCAACAGTATCAAGACTATCTCCACCAAAATAGCTGCACCAGTTTCTTTGCCCGCTAGTAGAGAATTCACAAAAAAAACCGTCTTTTAATGAACTCCCACCGCCAATAAAAGTTTCTTGATATACTCCTGCAGTAGCAATATTATTACTTCCCGTAAGACCACTAATATAGAGCTTATTGTTTTTGACAAATACACCAGGACGAAAATCATCTTTGTTGCCTCCAAATAATGTTGCCCATTCTCGTTGCCCGTCAGTATTAAATTTTACAAGATACAAATCTAACAATCCCCCAAAATTAGATTGAAAGCAACCCACCGAAGTAAAATTGGCTGGGTTACCCATTTCAGGATAACGTTCTACAATACTCATAAAATATAAATCTGTAGCGGTAGCAGCTTTGATTTTAAAATCCCCATAGTCAACTGAACCACTATAATAGGTACTCCATATTCGTTGGGTTAAATTTTTATTGAATTTAGAAATATAATTTTTGACTCCAGCATTATAATCAGCATCATAACAACCCGCAGAAGCATAATATCCTGTGTTTTCATCTTGCAAACTAGTATCACCACAAATATATACATTACCACTAGGATCGCAAGATAAAGTAATATTATACAAATAATTGGATTGTATAAGACCATTTGAACCAATACTATAATTTACACCTCTTACCTTGCCTGTATAGGTGCCAGCAAGGCGGTTGCCTTGCTTATTAAACGAATTTATATAACCATTGCGGTAACTTTGTACAGGGTCATTATTTGGTGCACAACAAAAAGGGGTTTCTAGAAAAGCTCCTGTTGTAGCAACACCGCTTGTATTGTTAGTAGTACCTGAAACAAAAATAGTGTCGGTACTATCAATCGCTATTTCGCTAACGCTACCGTACAGATAAGTACACCATTCCCTTGAACCAGAAGGCGAAAATTTTGTCATAAAACTTGTTACACCTATCGGCGAAGGTGAAGTCAGAAAAGCTCCTGAAGTAGCCATGCCAGTCGTGCTTGTGGTAGCACCAATAATATAAATATTGTCTTGAGAGTCTATGGCTATCGATTTATTAATAATATTAGATACTTCTGCACCATCACCTCCATAATAGGTAGCCCACAGCAAAGTGCCTTGTGGTGATATTTTGGTGAGTAAAAAATCGCTTGCTCCACCACCTGATTGTGACTGAAATGCATTGGCAGTAGCAAGATTTGAATAATAATTTACGGGCGCACTAGACGAAAATCTCATATCGGCATATACAATCAAATTGTTTTGCGAATCTATTGCATAGGAATCATAATCAGAAATAGTAGCTATTCCAATGTAGGTTGCCCACGTTTTTTGATGGTGGTATTGGCCATATCCTATGTTAAAAAAAAGAAACGCTATAATATAATATCGTAGTGTCATACTTTATTGTATTTTTTTAATTAATAAATAATGGCGACTGTCTTATAAATACATTGAACCGCATTGACCCATAAAAATTAAAGTCAGAAAAAGAGCTTTGCTTTATTTAGATTTCAGAGATTAAGGAAGTCGAAAGTTTAAAAGGCTTAAAGTCAAAAGGCTTAATAAAATATATAATATTGAAAATCAATGCGTTATACAATTACAAAACAATTAAAATACAACATTTTATCGTTTCTTTACTTACTTAGCTATAAAATTATAAAACATTTAAAAAAGAGGAGGATTAGAAATGTTTACACGAATATCGCCACTTGGTGTATACTCACTTCTTACATTAAGCTCAAGAAAATCATTATCACCATATGTTTCAGAAATAGGATCTATAGCATTTTCAGCATCAGGCAACCCTATTTTTAACTCAATTCTGTCTGCATTAAGAATTCCAAATCTAAAGTTAGCACATTTTAAATCAAGCACTCTCCAAATCGAGTATTTGCCTAGACTATGATCATTTGGGTCAAAATATTTACCGTAAGTGTTATTTGCACCAGAGCCACTGAAGGTTGCTGAAGTATTTGTTGCGGTGTCCAGAAACATCCAATCGTCTATTGCTAATAATGGGTCTATACCTGGTGTACTCAAAGTATTCATACTATCTAAAGTTAATACGGTGTGAGGTAAAATTTTATATCTTGTATTTTCTCCATACAATTCATACTTTAGTACTGGCATATCATCTTCTGTGCCTAAACACATTACACTGTAATTGAACTTTACATCCGAATCATTTTCTATTATCAACCTGCCTTTTGTACTAAATAGTCGTTGCGCTAGTTTTGAACTTGTCTTGGTTTGTTGGCTATTTTCTTCATTTTGACAAGCACAAAAAAGAACTAAAACAAAAAAAACTGCTAATTTTTGAGTAAATGTAATAAAATTTTTCATAATATGTTAACTTTTTAAGATTATTTTTCTTAAAATTAGCAATTATTTTAGATAGATAGATAGATAGATAGATAGACTATATTTAACACTATTTTAACTATATTTGTAGGTTTTTGCGGGTTTTTCTTACTTAAAGGAAGTGTTTTTGTTTCATGTTTTAAAATTTTAATTACTAAAGTAAAGTCAAATGGTTAGTGTTATATTTTAAAATTAATATCACATAACAAATTGATTATTAATTAAAAAAAAGGACTTTTTCATAGTCAATCCTTTACTCCACCATAAATTTAATGGTTTGCAAAACTTCATCAGCAACCATAACTTTTGCTAAATACATTCCTGAAACTAATAACAATTCAAATTTTTGGTCTAGATCTGTGATGAGCGTTTTATAAACTACTCTACCTTGCATATCTACAACAACAAGATTTTGATTAGGACTTAAACTAGCAAAACCCGATAATACAAAAACCCCTTTATTAGGATTGGGATACAATGAAATTTTGCTTTTAGAAAAAGCTGTAGTTTCTAAATCTATTGTATCAAAACGCGCTATAAAAGAGTTTTTATGTGCACTATTAAACAAATTTATGTTAGGTTGCAACCCATTTGGGGTACTGATATTGGTTGTGCTTGATGTGCCACCTACAATATAGAAACTATCATTACCAAAAGGAATCATTTGGGCTACAACATCAAGATTATCTCCTCCAAAATAGCTACACCAGTTTCTTTGCCCACTAGTAGAGAATTCACAAAAGAAACCGTCACTTAATAAATACCCACCACCAATAAAGGTTTCTTGGTATACTCCTGTGGTGGATATAGTATTACTTCCCGTAAGACCACCAATAAATAATTTATTGTTTTTGAAATATAAATGTTCATAAAAATCATCTTTAATGCCTCCAAATAAAGTTGCCCATTCTCGTTGCCCGTCAGTATTAAATTTTACAAGATACAAATCAGATAAACCAGCAAAATTTGATTGAAAACAACTTATTGAAGTAAAATTGGCTGGGTTACTCATTTCAGGATAACGCTGTACATTACTCATAAAATACAAATCTGTATCCGTGGCTGCCTTGATTTTAAATTCCCTATAACTAACTGAACCACTATAATAGGTACTCCATATTCGTTGGGTTAAATTTTTATTGAATTTAGAAATATAATTTTTGACAACATTAGCATTATAATCAGCATCATAACAACCTACAGAGGCATAATAACCTGTGTTTTCGTCCTGCAAACTAGTATCACCACATACATATACATTACCACCAGGATCACAAGATAAAGTAATATAATAAGAATAATTATTTTGTATCAGACCAGTTGAAGACAAACTATAATCTAAACCTCTTACTTTACCTGTATAGGTGCCCGCAATGCGGTTGCCTTGCTTGCTAAAGGAATTAATATAACCATTGCGGTAGCTTTGTATTGGGTCATTATCGGGAGCACAACAAAAAGGGGTTTCTAGAAAAGCTCCTGTTGTAGCAACACCGCTTGTATTGTTGGTAATACCTGAAACAAATAGAGTGTCGGTACTATCTATCGCCATTTCGCTAACACTACCGTACAGATAAGTACACCATTCTCTTGTGCCCGTAGGCGAAAATTTTGTCATAAAACTGGTTACACCTATCGGTGAAGGTGTCGTCAGAAAAGCACCAGAAGTAACCATACCAGTCGTGCTTGAGGTAGCCCCAATAATATAAATATTGTCTTGAGAGTCTATGGCTATCGATTTATTAATAATATTAGATACTTCTGCACCATCACCTCCGTAATAGGTTGCCCAAAGCAAGGTACCTTGTGGTGATATTTTGGAGAGTAAAAAATCGCTTGCACCACCTCCAGATTGTGGCTGAAATGCATTGTCAGTGGCAAGATTTGTATAATAGTTTAGCGGTGCACTAGACGAAAATCTTAAATTAGAATATACAATCAAATTGTTTTGCGAATCTATAGCGAAGGATGAATAATCAGAAGTAGTATCAATTCCTATATAGGTTGCCCACGTTTTTTGATGGTGGTATTGCCCATAGCCTATGTTAAAAAAAAGAAACAATATTATATAGTATCGTAATGTTATACTCATTTTTTTATTGAATTAATAAATAATGGCGACTGTCTTATAAATACATTGAATCGCTTAGACCCATAGAAAATAAAGTTAGAAAAAGTGCTTTGCATTATAGAGATTTCATAGTTTTATAAAAATTAGTCTCTATTGTCTTCTTATTCAAATAATTACCTCGAAGCAGAGCTCCAAAAGTACATTAATATAATAGCAACAAATGCACAGATTTTCAAAAATCATTTTTTAATCTTTGCATCTGTGGCTAAAAAATCGAAACAGAGCTTCGAGGAATTAAACCTAAAGAGATTAAGTAAGAAGTCGAAAGTTTAAAAGTCTTAAAATCAAAAGGTTTAATATAAATATATAACACTAAAAATCAATGCATTATACAATTTAACTACAATCAAAATACGACATTTTATCGTTTTATTACTTACTTAGCTATAAAAATATAAAACATTTAAAGAGGAGGATTAGAAATATTTACAAGGATATCACCACTTGGTGTATACTCACTCCTTACATTAATTTCAAGACACCCAAATGTTTCAGAAATAGGATCTATAGCATTTTCAGCATCAGGCATTCCTATTTTTAGTTCAATTCTTCCGGGTCTACAACCATTTCCAAGTGTTATATTCTTATCATTGGTCAAATCAAGCACTCTCCAAATAGAGTATTTACCTAGAGTTGGGTCTGTTGGGTCAAAATATTTACCGTAAAGGTTATTTGCAGCAGACCCACTGTAGTTTGCTGTAGCTTGCGTTGCCGTATTCAGAAACATCCAATTGTCTATTGCTAATAAAGGGTCAATACCCGGTGTACTCAATGTATTCATACTATCTAAAGTTAATACAGTATTATGTAAAATTTCTTTTCTTGTATTTTTACCATACAATTCATATTTAAGTTCCGGCATATCATTTTCTGTCCCTAAACACATTACACTGTAATAGAAATCTACATCAGAATCGTTTTCTATTATCAACCTGCCTTTTGAACTAAATAATCGTTGCGCTAGTTTTGTACTTGTCTTGGTTTGCTGACTATCTTCTTCATTTTGACAAGCACAAAAAAGAACTAAAACAAAAACAACTGCTAATTTTTGAGTAAATGTAATAAAATTTTTCATAATATGTTAATTTTTTAGGATTATATTTCTTAAAATTAGCAATTATTTCAGATAGATAGATAGATAGATAGATAGACTAAATTTAACACTATTTTAACTATATTTGTTGATTTTTGTGGGTTTTTCTTACTTAAAATCAATTAATTGTGCTGAAGTGTTTTAGATTTAAGGAATATAAATGATAAAATGCAGTATTATGAAATCGCCATTAATAAAGAGTTTGTTGCAAACAAACAAAAATAAATAAAAAGGCGATACCATATATGACAAACAATAAATAAATTTTACATATATGAAAAGTTATAAAATGATATAATACATTGATTTTTAATAGTTTTACTAGTATTAAGCCTTTTGACTTTATGATTTTAAAACTTGCGACTTACTTATATGATATAAATTTGCAATTAGATAAAATAGTGTTTTTGTGATTAATAAATTAATAATTAGTACTATTGACGATACAATAAAAATTAGCCTAAGATTAATTCGTGCTAATTTGAGTAATTCGTGGCAATGTTTTTAGAACCTAAAAAGAAATTTACTAAAAGTGTATACTTCTTTGACGAGAGGCAGAGTTTTTAACTAAATTCAAATAAAAAATTGCTAAATAGTAACAAATTACTATCTTGTTCGTCCTATACAAAAACAAACTATTTTGGAAACAATTCTGTCTATTGATAATCTCAATAAAGTTTATAATAAATATGTACATGCTGTCAAAAACGTATCACTAGAGATACAAAAAGGCAATGTTTATGGCATTCTTGGGCCAAATGGTTCTGGAAAATCAACCACTTTGGGTATCGTTTTGAATGTTATCAATAAAACCTCAGGAGAATATAGTTGGTTTGGCGGTACAATGCAAACTCACGAAGCTCTAAAAAAAGTTGGTGCTATTATTGAAAGACCCAATTTCTATCCGTACATGACGGCAAGAGAAAACCTCGAATTGGTTTGTAAAATAAAAGGAATCAACTATTCTAAAGTGCACGAAAAACTAGAATTAGTTGGGCTTTTGGAAAGAGAAAACAGTAAATTCAGTACTTTTTCTTTAGGGATGAAACAACGTTTGGCTATCGCTTCTGCCCTATTGAATGATCCAGAGATTCTAATTCTTGACGAACCAACAAATGGTTTAGACCCACAAGGGATTCATCAAATTAGAGATATTATTAAACATATTGCCACTCAAGGTACAACAATACTTTTGGCTTCCCATTTATTAGACGAAGTCGAAAAAGTATGCACTCATGTACTTGTTTTAAGAAAAGGTGAAGTGCTTTATTCCGGTACAGTAGATCAAATGACAGCATCAAATGAAGGTTTTTTTGAATTGCAAAGTGATGATAACAATCTATTAAAAACCGTTTTGGCACAACATCCAGCTGTTGAAAAAATAAGTGAAGAGAATAGTAAAATTATGGTTTATCTAAAAAACACATTAGAAGCAAGAGATTTAAACAAATATCTGTTTGAAAAAAATATTGTTTTGAATCATCTTGAGAAACGGAAACATAGTCTTGAAGAGCAATTTCTAGAATTAACCAACACCAAAAAATAAATTATATCTCAATATAATGAAAAGACTTCTATCAATAGAATTACAAAAAATATGGAAAAATAAAGCTAGTCGTGTATTAACTTTATCCTATTTTATCCTACTCACTTTCATTGCATTAATTGCTTCAATCAAATTTGATTTGGGTGTATTTAAATTTCATTTAGCAGAAATGGGTATTTTTAATTTTCCGTTTATATGGCATTTTAACACCTATGTCGCTGCAGCTTTAAAGTTTTTCTTGGCAATTGTAATTGTTTCGATGATGGCAAACGAATATACTTACGGAACTTTAAAGCAAAATTTAATAGACGGTTTGAGCAAACAAGAATTCATAAAATCTAAATTTTTGACCGTTATCGTTTTTGCATTAACTTCTACGATTTTTGTGTTTGTGCTTAGTATAATTTTAGGACTTAGCTTTTCTTCTTATACAGAATTTAGCATTGTTTTTTCTGATTTAGAATATATTTTGGCGTATTTTGTAAAATTAGTTGGCTTTTTCTCATTTTGTTTGTTTTTAGGGATTTTAATAAAACGTTCCGCTTTTGCATTAGGATTTCTTTTGGTTTGGGGAATAATAGAAGGAATTATTAAAGGAATTTTAACTTTTAAAATATTTCCTGAAGGCAATACTGCCAGTCAGATTATTCAGTTTTTACCTCTAGAATCAATGTCAAATTTAATAGTAGAACCTTTCTCTCGTTTATCGGTCATAAAGAGTATTGGTACTCAAATTGGGGTCGAAAACATCAAGGATTATGGTGTGCATTGGTATTCAATCTTAATTGTTATTTTGTGGATTGTTATTTTTATGTTAAGTTCTTTTAAATTACTAGAAAAAAGAGATTTATAGTATCTTTGTCGGTGCTATGATGATTTTGAAGAAATTTATTTTTATTATCCTTTTGATTGGTTTTTCAACCAATACAATTGCACAATATATTACAGTTGATGACACTAAAACTGCACAACAACTAGTACAAGATGTCTTAATAAATAGTCCTTGTGCAAGTGTTTCTAATTTTTCTGTAAGTGGAGATACTTTTAATCCAGGAGAACAAAGTTATGGTTATTTTAATGCTGGTTCAAGTGGATTCCCTTTTTCTGAAGGTATTGTTTTGAGTACTTCAAGAGCCAAAAGAACTGCTGGTCCAAATAGCAACCTTATTGATGAAGGAGATTCGTTATGGCAAGGAGATAATGATTTAGAGCAAGCATTAAATATTGGAAATACATTCAATGCAACTTTATTAGAATTTGATTTTGTACCTCTTACTAGTTATGTTAGTTTTGATTATATTTTTGCTTCTGAAGAATATCAAGGTACTGCACCTTGTCGATATTCTGATGGTTTTGCTTTTTTGTTGAAAGAAAAAAACACAACCAACCCATATCAAAATTTAGCTATTATACCCAATACAACTATTCCCGTTTTAGTTACAAGTGTCCATCCTGAAATTCCTGGAAGTTGCTCTGCAAAAAACGAAACTTATTTTGGTGGATATAACAATTCTAATGCTGCCATCAATTTTAACGGTCAAACTGTAGTTATGACTGCCAAAGCAACTGTAATACCAGGAATCACTTATCATATTAAATTAGTCATTGCAGATTTTGAAAACATCAGATACGACTCTGCAATTTTTCTTGGTGGAGGAAGTTTTAAAGTTGGTACTGATTTAGGTCCAGATCAATTAATCGCCACCAACAACCCTATTTGCGAAGGGAAAAATTATCTTCTAGATGCTACAGAACCTGGAACAAATTCCTATAAATGGTTTAAAAACAATATAGATACAGGAATTACTACTCCAACCTATCTTGTTCAGGTAGATTCAGGAACTTATAGATCTGAGGTTACACTGGGTACATCAACTTGTAAAGCTATTGGAGAAGTTACCATAGAATATTCTTCTTTACCTGTTTTGGTTAATACTACTATAATTCAATGTAAAAATGGTACCAATGGAAAAACTTTTTATAATTTAACAAAAGTGGATAACATTATCAAAAACAACAATACCACATTGAGTAATGTACTGTATTATGAGAATTATTCGGATGCTTTGAGTCAAAATACTTCATTAGCAATAACAAATCCTAACAACTTCGAAAGTGTTCCCAAAAATATATATGCTAGTGTAAGTAACCCATTTGGCTGTGCAAGTATTGCAACTGTTACCTTACAAATTTCAAACAATACTGTACCGACTTTTGTAGATATAGAATCTTGTGATTTGGATACCAATATTGATGGATTTTATACTTTTACATTAAGCAATTATAATGCTTCTATCTTATCAGGATTGCCAACAGGATTAGTTGTTGAGTTTTATCCTACCTACAATGATGCCCTATTGCAAACCAATGTATTGCCAAATAATTATACTAATACTATAAGATACAATGAAACATTATATGCAAAAATCATAAATGGTTCTGAATGTTATGGTATTATCCCCATTTATCTCTATGTTAATACATTACAACCAAATGATTTTGGTGACGAAACAATTTATTTATGTGATGGTGATCCAAAAACCCTATCAGTTTCAAATATTTTTTCAACTTATAATTGGAGTAATGGTGTTACCAATACTTCTCAAATTCAAGTAACAACTCCAGCAGAATATACTGTAACTGTTTCTGATATAAATACTTGTAATGCAACCAAAAAATTTATTATTAAACAATCCGGGAAACCTACAATAACCGTTGTGGATATAGATGATTTTCAAGGTAATAGTAATACAGTATTGATTCAATATTCTGGATTAGGTACTTATGAATTTTCACTTGATGGTTTCAACTTTCAAGATAGTCCTTTATTTACAAATGTTTCAGGAGGCAAATATTTTATTCAAGTAAGAGATATACATGAATGTGGCGATGCCTTTCAGACAATTTTTGTATTAGATTACCCAAAATATTTTACACCAAACAATGATGGGTATAATGATATTTGGGAAATTGAAAACAATAGCTCTTTAATCAATTCAAAAATAAGAATCTTTAATCGCTATGGACAAATGGTTTATGAGTTTTCAGGAAACAAAAGTGGTTGGGATGGCAAATTTAATTCTAAAGACTTACCATCAGAAGACTATTGGTTTATGTTGACCAAAGAAAATGGAAAAATCACAAAAGGACATTTTACTTTAAAGAGATAATTAATTGCGATTTTTTTTCTAATTTTATCGAATGAAAAAAAATATCTTATTATATTTTTTATTATTTTCTTTAACGTGTTTTGCACAATTTAGTAAAACACATTATATACCACCATTATCTGGATCGAATGATAGTTCTAGTAGTGCACAAGAACAATATTTATATATTTCTACACCAAATGCCAACCCAGTAAATTTTAGAATAATTCAACTTGGTGGAACCATTATAAATGCAACAGTTTCAAAAAGCACACCTTATGTTTACAATGCAGGTTTTGGTACTAGTACTCAATTAATGGTTCAAGAAAGCGATGTAAATTCAATACAAAACAACAAAGGCTATATTATAGAAGCTGATGATTTGATTTATGTTTCAGCAAGAATTATAGCTGGTGGTGGTAATCAATCTGGTGCCTTAGTTTCAAAAGGATTGGCAGCCTTAGGAACTCGTTTTAGAGTTGGTGCATTATTGAATAATGATCCAAATTTACAATACAGTAATAGACATTATACTTTTATATCTATTTTGGCAACAGAAAACAATACTCTAGTTCGTTTTGATGATATTAAATTTGGTGTAAAATTGTTGAACAACACAAGTGTAGGAAATTTACCTGCACCGATAATTCTTAACAGTGGTGAGAGCTTTATAATGGCAGTTAAAGGTCCAGCTAATTCCAGCACAGAAGGACTATTAACAGAAAATAGAGATGGTTTGATAGGATCTTTGATTCTTTCTGACAAACCTATAGCGGTAAACTGTGGTTCATTTACTGGAACAAATGCAGATAACAATTTAGATTTAGGTTTTGATCAAATAGTATCCGCTGAAAGAACAGGCAAAGAATATATTTTTATTAAAAGTACCGGACAAGCACCAGTAGAAAGAGTGCTTCTTGTTGCAGATATAGATTGTGTAGTTTATAAAAACGGAGATAATTCTATTGGATATCCTATTCTTGCAGGACAATACAAAGCTTTAGATGGGAATGATTTTGATACCAATGGTAACCTTTATATACGTTCTACTGAAAAAATATTTGCTTACCAAACCATAGGTGATAATAGTCGAACTGATTATGCCAATCAAGAATTGTTTTTTGTACCTCCATTGAGTTGCGAAACGCCACATATTATTAACAATATTCCTTTAATAAATCAAATTGGTATTCGTACCTATTCGATTGCTAGAGTCACATTACTTTCCGAAGTAGGAAAAACATTAAATTTTGAAATTAATGGAATACCATATTCGTTAGCAGGATTAAATGCCTTACCAGGTGTCACCGTTACTGGGCCAAATACAGTGAATACTTTATTGCAAAATTACAACACTTATGTTATTACAGGTATAACAGGTAATTTTGGAGCATTTTCTTCAGGTCAACTTTATTTAGCAGCATATGGTACTGATGGCGCTGCTACTTTTGGAGGGTTTTATTCAGGATTTACTTTCGATCCCGAAATAAGTTTTAATTTAGTTAACTCTTCTCAACCCAATTATATTCCAAATAACATCCTTACTGTAAATACTTTGAGTCCGTTTGATACTTTTCAATGGTATTTTAATGGTACTGCAATTTCTGGCGCAACATCAAATAGTTATATACCAATTAATATACCTTCAGGTTTTGGACCAGGTTATTATAATGTAAAAGCTTCTATTGCAGCTTGTAGCACACAAAAATTCTCTGATAATATTCCGGTTAGTTATGCACCGTCTAACTTTGATGGCGATTTGACAAACGACAATATTGATGTTGATTTAGATAATGATGGTATCTTAAATTGTGTTGAATCTTTTGGAAACCAAAATATAGATTTAACAGATTATCCCAATTTAGATATTCAAACATCTGGTATAGGCACACCATCATTAACTCCTTTTGTTGGGAATACTAATGGGAATTTTGTGTTTACAACAGCTATTGGGAAAAACAATACTGTTTCGTTCAAAAAAACATTTGCACAACCTACAAGCATCGTATTAGAATATGTAACAAATTCAAGTATTTCAGATTTACTTACAGCAAATTCGGAATTTGTATTAAATTCAGATACAAACAGGACAATTACCGTTATTAATCCAAACAATCAATTACTAATTGATACTAATTATGATGGGAATTACGAAAGTGGTATTACACAATTTTCATCTTTTGAAATCAGGTTCAAACTAAATGGCACAATTCCTTTAGCAGCAGGAACTGGAACTTTTCAATTTAAATCAAACTTAACAGGAACCATCTATCTAAAACAAAATAATCTTTTAGAAACATCTAATAGCAAAGCCACTTTTAGATTAATAGCAACTTGCGTTCCAAAAGACACAGATGGTGATGGTGTAACAGATGATTTTGATTCTGATAGTGATAATGATGGAATTCCTGATAGTATTGAAGCACAAGGTCAAAATACAATCGCATTTTCTAATGTCGATTTAAATATTGATGGTTTAGATGATGCTTTTAATTTAGGAATAAATCCAATTGATACTGATGGAGATAGTGTATTAGATTATGTAGATTTGGATTCAGACAATGATGGGATTTTTGATTTGACAGAATCAGCAAGTAATGCAACCGATTTAAATTTAAACGGAATTATAGATGGAAATCCAATTGATTTTGGTGCAAACGGACTTCTAAATGCATTAGAAACTTCACCAGATTCAGGAACAATAAACTATAATATAATTGATTCTGACCTTGATACAATAAAAAATTACTTAGAACTTGATAGTGACAATGATGCTTGTTATGATGTAATTGAAGCAGGTTTTACTGATGCCAATAACGATTATTTAATAGGTAATTCTACAGTAATTGTAAATGCAAATGGAGTTGTAACAAATGCAACAAATGGGTATACTACTCCTTTCATAAATACTATAATTGGAATCCCTAATTATATCATACCAGCGCCAATTACAATTATCACACAACCAATAGCAATTCCAGCGTGTGATTTAAAAAACACAACTATTACAATTGCTACATCATTTGTTGATAGTTATCAATGGCAACTATTTTCTGCTGGAATTTGGATAAACATTATAAATAATGCCACATATTCTGGTTGCGCAACAAACACATTGACAATCAGTAATTTAACATTTTCAATGAATGGATATAAATATCGCGTTCAATTGCAAAGAAATGGTAATTCTTGTGGTTTAATTTCTGACGAGGCAATACTAACTGTCTATGCCTTACCTACATTAAATTTAGTAACACTTGTGCAATGTGATGACGACACTGACGGAATTTCAACTTTCAATTTAAGACAAAAAGAGAATGTGATTTCTGCCAATTATTTGAACGAAACCTTTACCTATTATACAACCGCAATTGCTGCCGAAACAGATGATTTTTCATTTCTGATTCAAAATCCATTAACTTATGTTTCTTCATCAAGACTAATTTGGGTTCGGGTTTTAAATCCTAATTTATGTTATAAAGTTGTTCAGCTAGATTTAATAGTATCTTCAACACAATTACCAGCAACATTTCAAAGAAGTTTTTCTACTTGTGATGATTATGTAGATTCATTAAATGACAATAGAGATGGTATCTCTGTTTTTGATTTTAGTAGTGTCTCAACAGATATAGCAGCTTTTCTAACTTCGCCAAATTATACCATAAAATATTTCAAAAATCAAAATGATGCTTTAGAAGAAATTGATCAATTTGGAAACTCATTAGAAATAACAAATATTTCAAATTACAGAAATATTGGATATCCAAATTCACAACAAATTTGGGTTCGAGTAGATAGTTTGATTGACAATTCTTGTTTTGGTCTTGGTCCGTATGTAACTTTAAATGTAGAAACATTTCCTAGAGCATATCCTGTAAATAGTTCAAGTATTATTAGAAAATGTGATGACAATCAAGACGGAATATTGGCATTTTATACAGGAGCTATTGAACCTACAATATTAAATGGACAATCCAACACAAATGTAGATGTTAGTTATAAAGATCAAAATGGCAATCTATTATCAAGTCCGTTACCAAATCCTTTAGTCGTAAATAATACGATAACAATCACAGCAAGAATTACAAACAAATTAACTCAAGCCTCAAATGGTCCGTGTTATGAAGAAACAACATTTCAGTTTATTGTTGATGATTTACCAGAAGCATTTCCTATTTCATCTGGTTTATTGAATTTTTGTGATGATGAAGAATTCACACTTAACCAAGATGGTGAAATTAGTTTTGACACATCAACATTTGAGCAAACTATACTTGGAGGTCAAACAGGTATGACGGTAAAATATTTTGATCGATTTGGAGCACCATTACCAAGTCCATTGCCAAACCCTTTCAAAACTGCATCCCAAATTATTACTGTAGAAGTAGAAAATACGACTAATACAAGTTGTTTAGCTACTCAAATAATTCCGTTTATTGTATATCCAGTTCCGAATATTAGTTTAAATGATTATAAATTGGTCTGTAATAATCTACCCACTTTCTCTATAAATATCAATTGTGGTATTAATGATGGTGCATCTTCTGGTAATTACACCTATAAATGGTATAAAGATGGCAGTCCTATTTCTGGACCTAATACAACAAATTATACATTATCAGTAAACACTGCAGGCATATATAAAGTAGAAGTTACAAATAGTTATGGATGTACAAGAACTAGAACAATAGAAGTAGTTGAATCTGATATTGCAAAAATTACAGATATTAAAATTATTGATTTAACAGATATTAATTCCGTCGAAGTAATTGCAACAGGAATTGGTGATTATGTTTATAGTTTAGATGGCGATTATGGCTATCAAGATTCTTCTATATTTACAGATGTACCAATGGGAATCCATACTGTTTATGTAAAAGATCTCAATAAATGCGGTGTTTTAACCCAAGAAATATCAGTCTTAGGTACTCCGAAATTTTTCACTCCAAATGGTGATGGTTATAATGATTATTGGAATATAAAAGGTGCGAATCAGAATTTTTATCCAAATGCTATTATTTCTGTTTTTGACAAACAAGGAAAACTAGTACATCAAATAAATCCAAATAATGATGGTTGGGATGGCAAATTAAATGGTCAAGACTTGCCATCTGATGACTATTGGTTTGTAGCAAAGTTTGATGAAAAAAGAAGTGCAAAAGGACATTTTACTTTAAAAAGATAATATTTGAAAATTTCTACTAATAAAAAAACCATCAATATTAATTGATGGTTTTAAATAAATTTAGATTTTAAATTTAGATTTTAAATCTTTTTCTATCAGTTTCTGTTAAGTATATTTTCCTTAATCGAATCGATTTTGGAGTAACCTCAACATACTCATCTTTTTGAATATATTCTAATGCTTCTTCAAGGGAGAAAATAATTGGAGGAATAATCCTTGCTTTTTCATCATTTCCAGAAGAACGTACATTAGATTGTTTTTTCATTTTAGTGACATTCACACACATATCGTCGCTACGAGAATTTTCTCCAATAACTTGACCTTCGTATATTTCGTCATTTGGATTAACAAAAAATTTACCACGATCTTGTAATTTATCAATAGAATAAGGAATTGCTTTTCCGTTTTCCATAGAGATCAATGATCCGTTATTACGGCCTGGAATTTCTCCTTTGAAAGGCTCATAACCGATATAACGGTGTGCCATAATCGCTTCTCCGGCTGTAGCGGTAAGCAATTGGTTCCGCAATCCGATGATACCCCGCGACGGAATATTGAATTTTACAATCATGCGTTCACCTTTGGCTTCCATACTTAACATTTCGCCTTTACGGATCGATACGAATTCGACCGCACGGCCTGATAGGCTTTCGGGTAGATCGATAGTCAACTCTTCAATCGGCCCACATTTTTTACCGTCAATTTCTTTGATGATAACTTGTGGTTGGCCAATTTGCAATTCGTATCCTTCTCTTCTCATCGTTTCGATGAGTACGGATAAGTGTAAAACCCCGCGTCCGAAAACCATAAATTTATCAGCAGAATCAGTCTCTGC
>JAYTVI010000083.1:0-6001 GCA_043744095.1 Flavobacterium sp. | reverse complement strand
CATCGTTATATTCCTGTTCTGGCAAAAAATGCTGGGTTCAACAAAATTGGAGAAAAAATCGTCAAACACCAAGCTCGAAAATACGGTGAAACAAAATTCGGAATGGAACGATTCATCAACGGATTTCTTGATTTAATTACAATTTGGTTTCTTTCAAGATTTGGCAAACGACCAATGCATTTGTTTGGAGCACTAGGTGTAATTATGTTTATAGTAGGTTTTATTTCGGCGGGATTTATTATTACAATAAAATTAATAAAATTATATTCGGGTTTTGAAACAATTTTGGTTACTAGCAATCCCTTGTTTTATATATCATTAACCACAATGATTATAGGAACACAACTATTTTTGGCTGGTTTTCTGGGAGAAATAATATTGCGAACTAAAAATAATGAAGAACGTTACAAAATTTCAAAAGTTATTGATTAAACTCAATTTTAAAATATTTAAATCATAAAACAACTTTTTTTAAATTATTGTGTAAAGAATTAAGAGTCAAAAAATAGTATTAGTATTTTATATTGAATCTATTAAAATTTTAAAAAATGAATATACCACAAAACATCTTAAACGCAGTAAACGAATGGTTAACACCAACATTTGATTGCAAAACGCAAGAAGAAATTAAAGCTATGATGACTTCTTCTCTAAAAAATCTAGAAGAAAGTTTTTATAAAAATCTTGAATTTGGAACTGGAGGAATGCGAGGCATAATGGGTGTTGGAACCAATAGAATCAATAAATATACATTAGGAAAAAACACGCAAGGAATTTCTAATTATATGCAACAAGTTTTTCCTAATACCGATTTGAAAGTTGCTATTGCTTATGATTGTCGTCATAATAGCGATACTTTGGCAAAAGTTGTTGCAGATGTTTTTTCTGCAAACGGAATAAAAGTATATTTATTTTCTGATATGCGACCTACTCCAGAGTTGAGTTTTGCACTTAAATATTTAGGCTGTCAAGCAGGAATAGTTTTGACAGCATCACATAATCCGCCAGAATACAACGGTTATAAAGTATATTGGCAAGATGGAGGACAACTTGTTCCGCCTCAAGATACAGAAATTATTACACTTATCGAAGCTTTGAAATATGATGAAATAAAATTTCAAGCAAATGAAAACTTAATTCAATATATTGATACAGAAATTGACGAAGCTTTTGTAAAATCTACTATAGAAAATGCAAGTTTTAATACACCTGCAGAAGCAAAAAGCAATTTGAATATAGTATTTACGTCATTGCACGGAACTTCTATAAAATCTATTCCGCAAACATTATCAAAAGCAGGATTTAGTAATGTAAATATTGTTCCAGAACAAGCAGAACCAAATGGAGATTTTCCAACCGTAAAATCACCAAATCCAGAAGAACCAGAAGCATTGACAATAGCGTTGGCATTGGCAGATAAATTGCTTGCAGATATTGTAGTAGGTACAGACCCAGATTGCGATAGATTGGGTGTTGCCGTTCGAAATAATGAAGGGAAAATGACTTTATTAAACGGAAATCAAACGATGGTTTTGATGACTGCTTTCCTTTTAGAACAATGGAAAAAAGCTGGAAAAATAAATGGCAAACAATTTATAGGTTCTACAATTGTTTCAACACCAATGATGATGGAATTAGCTTCCTCATATGGAGTTGAGTGCAAAGTTGGATTAACAGGTTTCAAATGGATTGCCAAAATGATTAAAGATTTTCCAGAACTTGAATTCATCGGTGGAGGAGAAGAGAGTTTTGGATTTATGGTTGGAGATGCTGTTCGTGATAAAGATGCAGTAGCTGCAACTTTGTTAATTTGTGAAATTGCTGCTCAAGCCAAAGCAAACGGAAGCTCGGTTTATAAAGAGCTATTAAATCTTTATGTAGATTTTGGTTTTTATAAAGAATTTCTGGTTTCTATGACCAAAAAAGGAATCGAAGGTTTAGCAGAAATCAATCAAATGATGGTTGATATGCGTGATAATCCTGTGAAAGAAATTAACGGACTACGGGTAATAATGCTCGAAGATTATAAAAATTCGACTGCAAAAAACTTATTGACAGGAGAAGTAGAAGCAATGAATATTCCAAAATCTGATGTGCTCATTTATTACACCGAAGATGGTTCTAAAATTGCTGCACGTCCAAGTGGTACCGAACCTAAAATAAAGTTTTATGTAAGTGTAAATACTTATTTAGATGCTGTAGAAAATGTTCCAAGTGTTGAGTCAAAACTAGACGCAACAATTCAGAACATTTTGAAAGATTTAAAAATTATTTAATGAATAATTACAAAAAAATATTTCCCTACATAACACCATACAAAAAAAATGCAGTTTTAAATATTGTGTTTAATATTTTATACGCACTATTTAGCTCGTTATCAATGGTTTCTTTGATGCCAATGCTCAACATTTTGTTTGGCAAAGAACAAGAGAAATTGTTTGTAAAACCAGTTTTGAATTCGGTATCAGATTTAGGACATTATTTAAAAGATTCATTGACTTATTATGCCACCAAATTTGCAGGCGAAGACCAAACACAAGCCTTACTTTTTGTAATTATTCTTATTATAACATTGTTTTTATTAAAGAATATTTTTAATTATTTGGCACTTTACAATATTACAATTCTTAGAAACGGTGTTTTAAAAGATTTGCGAAATAAGTTGTATAAAAAAATTATTGAACTCCCAATTTCGTTTTATTCCGAAAAAAGAAAAGGTGATGTAATGGCGAGAATGCTTGGTGATGTAGCAGAAGTTCAGACCTCTTTTTTTTCAATTTTCGAACTGGTTATTCGAGAACCATTAACTATCGTTTTTACTATAATTACAATGTTTTATATTAGTGTAAAACTAACTTTATTTGTTTTTATTTTTATTCCTGTTTCTGGTTTTATAATTTCTAGAATCGGAAAATCATTAAAATCAAAATCAGAAAGAGCACAACAAGAATCAGGTTTTTTTGTTTCTATACTCGAAGAAACTTTAAGTGGTTTAAAAGTTGTAAAAAGTTATAATGCAGAGACTAATTTTATTGGCAAGTTTAATGATTCGGTCAACCGATTATTAAAACTGTCAAATAGTATAGGCAACAAAAATAATCTTGCTTCACCATTGAGTGAATTTCTAGGAATAGTAACAATCGCAATATTGCTTTGGTATGGCGGACATATGGTTTTGATTGAAAAATCGTTAGAAGGCGCTGCTTTTATTACTTATATGGCATTGGCATACAATATATTAACACCAGCAAAAGCAATTTCAAAAGCTTCTTACCAAGTCAAAAGTGGTTTGGCAGCTGCAGATCGTGTTTTTACCATTTTAGAACAAGAAAATACCATTACTAGTAAAGAAAATGCACTTTCTAAAACTACATTTAATGATAAAATTGCTATATCTAATATCAACTTTAGATATGAAGTGGAGAATGTTTTAAAAGATTTTTCACTCGAAGTGCCAAAAGGAAAAACTGTTGCGCTTGTAGGACAATCTGGTTCTGGTAAAAGTACCATTGCCAATTTGTTGACACGTTTTTATGATGTACAAGAAGGTACAATCAAAATTGATGATGTAGACATAATAGATATGAATTTGCAATCACTGCGTGGTTTGATGGGATTAGTTACTCAAGACAGTATTTTGTTTAATGACACCATCAAAAACAATATACTATTAGGAAAAGAAACCGCTACAGATACTGAAATCATTGACGCTCTGAAAATTGCAAATGCCTACGAGTTTGTCAAAGATTTACCAAACGGAATAGAAACAAATATTGGTGATGCGGGAAACAAACTTTCTGGCGGACAAAAACAACGCCTTTCGATTGCTCGAGCTGTTCTAAAAAATCCTCCTATAATGATTCTTGACGAAGCCACATCAGCTTTGGATACTGAAAGCGAAAAACTAGTTCAAGTGGCACTAGAAAACATGATGCAAAACCGAACTTCTATTGTCATAGCGCATCGTTTGTCGACGATTCAAAAAGCCGATTTGATTGTAGTAATGCAAAAAGGAAAAATTGTGGAGCAAGGCACACACGAACAACTTATTGCAATGAATGGTAGTTATAATAAATTAGTTACGATGCAATCTTTAGAATAAAAAATGTATATCAACAATCCAAATATTAAGCTTCCTTATGATCCGGATACTATTGTTTGGAAATATTTAGACTTGTCAAAATTTGTTGATTTGTTGTTGTACAAAAAAATATTTATGTCGCGATCAGATAAGTTTGAAGATCAATATGAAGGCACTTTTAGTGAGCCTACTTTTGAAGAAATTAAAAAACTAGCGACTAACAATCCAGATTTTTTAGATTATTATAAAACCCATCGTAAGAATGTAGTCATTAGCAGTTGGCATATCAATGAATATGAATCGTTTGCAATGTGGCAAATATTTACTCAAAAAAGTGAAGGCTTGGCAATTCAGTCTACTTTAAAACGAATTCAAGATGCACTTTTGCCAGAAACAACTTATGAGCAACATATTGGTGAGGTAAATTATATTGATTATAAAAAAGAATATATCCCATTTGATAATGCATTTTTCCCGTTTTTGTTCAAGAGAAAAAGTTTTCAGTACGAACGCGAAATCCGAATTATTTCTGATGTAACGTCACACAACTTAGAAATTGATAACGGATTGAAAATAGACGTGAATATCAATCAACTTATCGAAAAAATCTATATTCATCCCAAAAGCGAAAACTGGTATAAAAATCTAGTAATCGAATTAGTAAAACGCTTGGGTTTTGATTTTGAAATTGAAAAATCAGATTTAGAGAGTGATATATTGATTTAAGGAGTGAAGTTAGTAAAAGTTAAAGTAAATTTTGGATTTTTCTTGCAATAGCGAGAAACAGCTTTTATAAGCCTTTTTTCTTAATTTGAATATGTAAAAATATTTCAGGATTTTCTGGTTTTGGATAATTGATGGTAATAAAGACTATAACATTTTTAGTTTACCATAAAGTTGTGCCCCTATAACGCAAAGCTTTTGGCTTTATTTTTAACTGCTTAGAAAGTAACTTTTTGAGAACATTGTACTGTTCCTTAATTATTTTGTAATTAGCCTTATGACTTTTTAATTCATTATCATCTGCAGTTAAAAGATTTTTGGTTCTCCAAGTGTAAAATAAGATTTTCAAAGTGTTGTCTTTTTTGTCATAATAATAATCGGTTTGCAATGATAAATTTGAATCATCACGATCATATACTTTTCTATTTAAATTTTCTGAGTCAGAAATGATTAAACCTAAGTTTTCAACAACTACATTTTTTCTTTCTTTAGCATTTTGGTTGTTTTCAAGAATTATAGCGTCTTGAATTTTTATATCTTGTATGCTGGAAATAGGTTTCTTGATGAAAATATAGTTTGATTCTTTTCTTTCACATGAAAATAATAATAAACTTAACAGAGTATAAATTATGCAGTTTTTCATCTTAAATACAGGGTTTGAAAATGGCTTATAACGTTCCGCTGCTTCTTGTCAGTTGCGAGCTTCGGAACGATTTATTTTCTATCAAAGATAAAAATTCTTAAGAAACGTGTACGTGAACTTACAACAAAATTCGCTATTGTGCCAAACGTATGTTGGCAAATCGGTTTTATTTTCGGTTTAGATTTTCCACCGTTAAAGTGAGAATCCTAAAAAAAAATGCTTAAACGAAAAATAACAATAATTGAATAACCTATTGAATCAGAAGCTCCAATTCAACAAAGATTAGTATGCCTTTGGCATAATCACGGAAATTTATCTAAACAAACTTATTGGGCAAAACCAACTCAAACGTCTTGTTTTTTCCTGAAAAAGTTAATTCGCATTTTTTTAAAAAGTCCATACCTATTAATATTCCGCAAGGGAAATCATTAGTTGTAAACTCATTTATTAAAAAGTTATTCACAACTATCCGAAAGTCTAAAATAAAAAGTGCCTGAGAATCCCTTATTTTTGTTTTGAGAAATAAAATAATCAATGGGACTCTTCAGACGCAT
>JAYTVI010000082.1:0-6007 GCA_043744095.1 Flavobacterium sp. | reverse complement strand
AAAGAATATTCTAATCCAAAATTGGTTTTTTTAGACTGATTGTATTGCAATTTTCCAAAAGCAGAAACTTGCGATTGTTCGCTATTGGGTCTATAACCATTAATACTTCGGTATTGTAGAAAACTGTAATAACTCCACTTTTTGTAATTTCCACCAACAGCATTGAATGAATTGTACAAGCCATAACTTCCAATAGTTTGAGAAGTCACAAATTCAAATGGTTTGTTTATTGGAGGATCTTTGGTCACATAATTTACTAATCCGCCAAATTGTGAACCAAATTGTAATGATGCTGCGCCACGAACCATTTCTATTCTTGAAACGGCTTCCATTGGTGGTAAATAATACGACTCATTATAGCCATAAATATCGCCACTAACATTATATCCATTTTGACGTGTATTCATTTCGATACTTTGCGTCGGATTTAATCCTCGTGTAGCAATTCCGTTAGCTGTAAAGCCACTGCTTTCGGTTTCAACAATGTTCAATCCTGGAATTCTACCTAATATTTGACGTGTATTATTTACCGCTTTGTTGGCATCAAGACTATCAACTAAGATTACTTCATTTTTTTTACCAGCATAAATAACACCGTTCTTAACATCTAGAAGATGTCCAACTCCATTTACTGTTTTGTAACCTTTTATTAGAACTTCGTCTAACTTGGTAGTATCTTTTATTTGTGAATTAGAAATTTGAAAAGAAAATAATAATATAAAGGCTAATACTATTTTAGAAAATGACATTTTATTTATTTTAAGTTAATAATTTTATTTACGGTAATGATCGGTTAAGGTTAATAAGAATTTTTCAAGTTGAAATTCTTCTGTTGCAGTTAGTTTTAAATCACCTAACTCTGTTGTATTTACATTTTGGTTGTATTCTGGCGGACCAAATTCTCCTGTATTCAAATCCCTAACATTATAAAAATGAATAACTTGCTTGAGCGTTGTAAATGAACCGTTATGAAAATAAGGTCCAGTTACAGCAATATTTCTTAAGGTTGGCACTTTAAATTTTCCGTTATGTTGCGGTTCATTTACAATGGCACCAATTCCTAAATCAACATAATTTGCTCCAAGCGGATTTACAGATGAAGGTTGGTTGTAAAACGGATTAGTTGTGTTTTTAGGCACACCAATATTATCATAACTAAAATCAGTAAATAATACTTTACCAGTATTTTCGTCGCCATCAAGAACATGACATTGGGCACATTTGCCTTTTTCTTTAAAGATATTTAATCCTTTTTTTTCATCTTCTGTATAGGCAACAAGACCTTTACTTGCATAGTCAAATTTAGAGGTAAACGAGTTTACTTCACTCGATTTTTGGTATCTTGCTAAAGCATCGGCAACAAAACTTAATAATTCAGTATCTGAATTTGTTGCGCCATAAACAGATACAATTTGATTATAATAAGAAGCGTTTTTTATTTTTAATGCTACTTCTGTAATACTCGAATTATTCATTTCAACTGGATTTAGTATCGGATGTATAAATTGCTCTTGCAAACTATTGCTTCGCCCATCAAGAAATAATCCGCCAATGTAAGTTTCATCAATAGCATTATAAAATCTAGCAGGAGCAAAGACGTTGTAAGAAAGACTTGGCACGTTTCTGTTTCCAAATGCGTTTGCCATTGCACCTTGTGTTATTGCAGCGTTATTAGGGTCACTAAAAGAATTTTCAGGCGAATGACAACTTGCACAAGCTTGACCAATAGGATTAGATAAATTAGCATCTTTAAATAGTGTTTTACCTATTTCAATTTTATCTGTTGGAATAGTGGTATATTCACTTCTATCATCATTACAACTTGACGTTAATGAGGCTATAAATAATAGTATAAAATAATTTGCTTTCATTTATTTAGAATAATTAAAAATAATACTGCAAATATAGATACGGGAAATGAAACTACAAAGTTTATTTAGATTAAATATAAATAATTAACATTTGTTGAAATTTATTCTACTGATTTACAGAAAAATAGTGGTAAAAAAAAAAACTTGCCAATAAGCAAGTTTAAAAATTTTGTGTAGTAAAACTATTTGATTTTTTTCATCGGATAACTTTCTTTACTCGCTTTACCTTGCTGAATACCAGAAATGGTGGCAATAATACTGTCATTAGTTATTTTTGAGTACACAATTTTTTGAGGAAAATCGTGTTTTGGGTTTTCAAAAACAATTTGATTTGTTGTAATTGTAGTTAATTTGAAAGTAACAGGTTCATCATTGTTTTGACCAATAACAGTAGGAATATAATATACATCATCACCTACCTGATTTAATTCGATATTCTCATTGTGCAAAGTATCTTTTGCTTTTATAAAAAAACTTTGACCTATAAAAATACTATCATTCTCTTTTTTCCAGTTTTCGGTTAGAGTGCCAATGGGTAATTTGTTTTCCCAATTGCCAATTAGCCAATTCATTTGTTTTAATTTCTCAAATTTGTTTTTATTCTTTCCACAAGAAAGGAGTAAAGAAATAATAAATAGTCCGATTAACTTTTTCATTTTTCTGTTTTAATTAGAAGTTACAATACTATAAAATTTCTATCAACTCAACACTCAAAAGTGAACACTTTTTTGTATTTTTGCACTCCAAATAAAGATTACGATAAAATGTTAGATAGATTACAATATGTAAAACAACGTTTTGATGAGATTTCGGATTTGATTATTCAACCCGATATTATTTCAGATCAAAAACGTTATGTGCAATTAAATCAAGAATACAAAGGACTGAAAGGTCTTATGGAAAAACGAGATGAATATGTTTCTCTTGATGCTAATATTAAAGAAGCAAACGAAATTATCGCTGATGGTTCAGATCCAGAAATGGTAGAAATGGCCAAAATGCAGATGGAAGAAGCTAAAGAACGTTTACCAGAACTTGAAGAAGAAATTAAATTTTTGCTAATACCTAAAGATCCTGAAGATGCCAAAAATGTTATGGTAGAAATTCGTGCAGGAACTGGTGGCGATGAAGCATCTATTTTTGCAGGAGATTTATATAGAATGTATACCAAATATTGTGAAAATCGTGGTTGGAGAACTTCGGTTGTTGATATGAATGAAGGAACATCTGGAGGTTTTAAAGAAGTTATTTTTGAAGTAACAGGAGAAGATGTTTACGGAACTTTAAAATTTGAAGCAGGAGTTCATCGTGTACAACGTGTACCACAAACCGAAACTCAAGGTCGAGTGCATACTTCTGCAGCAACTGTTATGGTTTTGCCAGAAGCTGAAGAATTTGACGTACAGATCGATATGAATGATGTTCGAGTAGACTTTTTCTGTTCGTCTGGACCAGGAGGACAATCAGTAAATACAACTAAATCGGCTGTTAGATTAACACATATTCCAACAGGTTTGGTAGCACAATGTCAAGATCAAAAATCACAACATAAAAATAAAGATAAAGCACTAACGGTTTTACGTTCTAGATTATTCGAACAAGAATTGGCCAAAAAACAAGCTGAAGATGCTGTGAAAAGAACATCACAAGTAAGTTCTGGTGATCGTTCTGCAAAAATCCGTACTTATAACTATGCACAAGGTCGTGTGACTGATCATAGAGTTGGTATAGATATTTTTGATATGGATGGTGTGATGAATGGTAAAATTCAAAAACTAGTTGACGAACTTCAATTGGTCAACAATATGGAGAAACTCAAAGAAAGTGAAGTTTTGTAAAAAAAATAGAATAAAGAAAAAGTAGTGTCAATCTAAAATTAGGTTGGCACTTTTTTTATAATCTTTGCGAACTTTGCAAAAAACTTTGCGAACTTTGCGGTTAAATAAACAGTAATGACAACTGAACACTTAATTAAACAAATACACAAAAAAAAATCCTTTCTCTGCATTGGTCTTGATGTTGATTTGAATAAAATCCCACAACATTTGTTGGTACTTGAAGACCCTATTTTCGAGTTCAATAAAGCCATAATTGATGCCACTCATGATTTATGTGTTTCATACAAACCCAATACTGCTTTTTATGAAGCTTATGGTATAAAAGGTTGGCAATCGTTACAAAAAACAATCAATTATATAAACGAAAAGCACCCAGAAATTTTCACCATTGCCGATGCCAAACGTGGCGATATTGGCAATACATCATCAATGTATGCAAAAGCTTTTTTTGAAGATTTAAATTTTGATTCGGTTACGGTTGCACCTTATATGGGAAAAGATTCTGTTGAACCTTTTCTTGCTTTTGAAAACAAACATACTATTCTATTAGCATTGACTTCCAACGAAGGAGCTTTTGATTTTCAAACTAAAAATGTTGATGGCAAAGAATTATATAAAATAATACTTGAAACTTCCAAAAAATGGAAAAACTCTCAAAATCTAATGTATGTAGTAGGAGCAACCAAAGCATCTTATTTTGAGGGGATTAGAAAAATTATTCCCAATAATTTCTTGCTAGTTCCAGGAATTGGTGCTCAAGGAGGAAGCCTTCAAGAAGTCTGTCAGTTTGGATTAAACCAAGATGTAGGTTTGCTTATAAATTCATCACGAGCTATAATTTATGCTTCAAATGGTTTTGATTTTGCTCAAAAGGCAAGGGAAGAAGGATTAAAAATAAAACTTGAAATGGAATCTATCCTTACCATTTCAAATTTCTAATTCGAGTACAACAAATCTATATAATATAAATGTGGTAAAAATAATCACAGACCAACTAGGAATTTCGCACTCTTTTGAAGTTTCACCAAAAAGAATTGTTTCGATTGTTCCTTCTCAAACCGAATTGATATTCGATTTAGGTTTAGAAGAGCAAATTGTTGGAATCACCAAATTTTGTGTACATCCTTATCATTTCAAATCAACAAAAACTATTGTTGGAGGCACAAAAAAAGTAAATTACGATAAAATAAAAGCCCTACAACCTGATATAATTATTGCAAATAAAGAAGAAAATACCAAAGAAATAGTTGAAGAATTAAGTAAAATTTGCCCGGTTTGGGTTACAGATATTTGTACTATTGAAGACAACCAACAAATGATTTCAGATTTCGGGAAACTCTTTAATAAACGTACCGAAGCTCAAAAATGGATTGATAAAATCACTTATGCTTACCAAGATTTTCAGAATTTTGTTAAAGAAAAACCAACTTTAAAAGTAGCATATTTTATTTGGGCAAATCCTTATATGGTAGCTGGAAATAATACTTTTATAAATGAATTGCTAAAAATCAATAAATTTGAAAATATTTACGAAAATAAGGAAGAGCGTTATCCAGAAATTAGTATTCAAAAAATGAGAATTCAAGGAGATCCAGATCTTGTTTTCCTATCTTCAGAACCTTTTCCTTTCAAAGATGAACATGCATTTGAGTTGGGTAGATATACCCATCATGCCAAAACAATTTTTGTAGACGGAGAGATGTTTTCTTGGTATGGTAGTCGTTTGATAAAAGCTTTTGAGTACTTCAAAAAACTTCAGCTAAAAATATAATTAAAAATGTCAACACACTGCTGTATTGACATCTATAACTAACTCTAAACCAAAAGAATTAAAAACCCTTTTATTATCACACAAAGATAATATCAATTTCAATTTATTATTGTTAAGTTTATGTTATACTTATTGTGTTGTTTGTTAATAAATTAGCAATAATAATAAACTATTTTTTATCTTGTAGAGCAAATACTTTTTTCAACAATTCAGATGATCTAGAATTCAAATCGGTTCTAATATTTTTCTCTTCAACTGCTATCATTTTAAAAACACCTTCCATTGCTTTATTGGTTGTATAATCTGTCAAATCAGGATTTACTTTTTTCACCAAAGGAATTGCATTATATTTACTTATAATATTATTCCAAACTTTATCTGCACCAACTTTCGCAAAAGAGTTTTTAATTACAGGATTAAATTTCGAATACAATGCAGATGAAGTAGTGTTTTGTAAATAGGAAGTTGCAGCACTATTATTACCCATCAAAATGTTTTTGGCATCAGTAAACGACATTCCTTTTACA
>JAYTVI010000081.1:0-6010 GCA_043744095.1 Flavobacterium sp. | reverse complement strand
TTAACAAAAATAGTACTATAACAATAAATAATTTAATTTGTTTTTTTTAAATTTTCTTGTACTCTAAAAACAACAATTTTTTTTATTAATTCTAAGGGCATAGGTTGACTTAATGGAAATTGTATAGAGCCTTTGCCCGTTTTATAAACTGATAATTCTTTCTGAAAAGCTAGATTTCCTGTTGGCAAGGCATAAAATCCGATATGATTTTTAAAAGCTGCAAAATAAACCAACATTCCGTGATATTTGAATGCGGGCATTCCGTAACTAATAACTTCTTCGGCTTCTGGAACTGTTTTTTGAATTGTTTCTCTTATTTTTTTTAAGATAACTTGAACATCGTCTGAGAATAACGAAATATATTCTTGAAAGTTTTTGGGTTTTACAGTATTCATTTTCGCAATTTTATATATTTAATAAAGTGGCAATGTCAAATTTCTTCATTTGCAAAAAAGCTTGCATAACTCTTGATGACTTTTGCGGATCATTCATTAAATCCTTCAAAATACTGGGGATAATTTGCCAAGAAACACCAAACGAATCTTTAAGCCAACCACATTGACTTTCTTGTCCTCCATTGGCGATAAGTTGGTTCCAATACGAGTCAATTTCACTTTGAGTATCACATTCTACAACAAACGAAAAACCTTCATTGAAAGCAAATTCGTGGTCTCCAAAACCATCCATAGCAGAAAAAACGGTATTATTTAATTTGAATAAAGAAAATTTTAATTTTCCTCCTTCATCATAACGAGTTAATTCTTTAATTTCAGAATCTTTAAAAACTGATAAATAGTTTTTAACTGCGCTTTCTGCTTTTCCATATTGATTACCAACAAATAATAAGGATGGTATTATTTTTTGATTATATCTGGCATAATTACCTTTTATAATTTGCCAACTAACACCATATTTGTCTTGTACAAATCCATATTTTTCGCTCCATTCATAAGTATTTAACGGCATCATTATTTTACCATTTCCTGATAATTTTTCCCATAAAGTTTCAATTTCGTCATCATCTTCACAGATTACAAAAAAAGAAATTGATGGATTAATTTTATATATTGGTCCACCATTGAGGCACATAATTTTTTGATTATTAATTTCAAAATTTACCACTATAGGATTTTCAGAAATTATTTTTGAATGCTTAAAAACAGAACAATAAAATTCGGTAGCTTCTTTTGCTTGTCTATCAAACCACAAGCAAGGATATATAGGATGTATCATTTGTTTAGTATTTATGGCTTAATTCTGTTATTTAAAGCTTTTGTCATTCCGACGAAGGAGGAATCACATAACGTGAGCAACTTAGGCGATTCCTCCTTCGCCGGAATGACACCAAAATCAACAAAATTGGTTATCAATAAATGCTGTAATTAATAGAATTAAGCGGTATTTATATTGTTTCAGTATATTTTTTAAAATTGTTAAGTATTGCTTGCCAACCATTTCGTTGCAATTCTATCGAATTTTCATTTTCAGCATCAAATGTTTCGATAATCTTTGTTTGATTACCAATTTCAATAAATTCTATATAAACATTTCGACCACCAATATCATAGGCTATTTTTTTATGAATAATTACATTAGTATAATATCCTTCAAAATCAAATTCTACACTACCATCTTTTGCTGCCATTTTATAATTGAACTTACCTCCTGTTTTTAAATCATTAGTAGCCTTTGGTGAATGCCAATCATCAGATGCAAAGTTCCAATTTATGATATGTTCTGGCGTTGTCCAATGTATCCAAGTATTTTCAATCGATTGATTAATGATTGTTTCTATAGTTATTGATTCAATATTATTTATTTTCATTTTATACTTTTTTAGAAATTTCAATAAAATTAGCAATTGTTTTCAAATTGTTTAAAATCTTTTTAACAAATATGCTACTTATTCTTTTAAATTGTTATTTTTGAAATCTTTACTTATTATAGATGAAACAATTATTCTTTTTAATCCTTGCCTTTTCTGCAAATACATTTGCACAAGTTGCTTCTACAGATGTTGCGGTACCAAATGTTGAAAAAACATATAGAACTACTGATGTAGATCTTAAACCACAACTTACTGACGGAATGTATACATTATCTATGTTTATAAGTGATAATTATATTTTTCCTAAGGCCGTAAAAAACAAAAAGATTACCATTTTTGCAAGTTTTATTATAGAACCTGATGGGACAATGACAAACATCAAAGCTTTTTATGTAAGTCTGAAAGATTATATTGCAAGCAATGTTGAAAAAATAAAAACAGCAGATGAAAAAATAAACGAACTCGACCAGATAGAATCAATGAAAGGAGAAACCGTAAGAGTATTGAAACTTTTTAAAAAAACTTGGGAACCAGCTCTAAAAGATAGAAAACCAGTACGTTGTTTGTATAATTATCCTATTAATTTTAATATAGAATAGTATAGAATAGAATATTATTGATTTTAAACAAAAAAACACCAACTTCAAATTGGTGTTTTTTGTTTAGAAAAATAAGGTATTTATTTATCTCTTGTAAAAAGTATTTTTTGATCACCTTGTACAAATGTGCATTCCGTTTTAGTATCATTAAACTGAAATTCTAATCCGTATTGTGGAAAACCAAATTTATCTTTTCCTAATTGCTCTAAAGTTAATGGTTGCTGACCTGTTGCTTCTACCATTAATACTCCTTCTACTTCAGTAAAAGTAAATTTTATTGGAGCTAATTTTGTAGAAAATGTTCCTAAATAACCATCTAAAATAACATCTTCATCCAACTTATTTTTATCAACAGACCAGCTGTTATTGGCTTCATTCGAATCTGGAAAAACGTGATCAGGATCAAGTGTAATACTTTCTATTTCCTTTTTGGTAGGTTGTTTAAAAGACCAACTGGTATTACGTGCCCAAATTTCTACTGGCAATTTTACTCTACTTTTGGTACCATCTTTAAATTTGATTTCTAAATCGACAGGCATTGCCATTTGTTCTAGGTTATCAATTGTAATTGCAACACCATTAGCCGCATTATTTTTGATATATTTTACTTTACTAATACCTTGATCTAGACGCCAATTATTCACAAACCAACCTCTCCAAAACCAATTCAAATCTTCACCAGCTACATTTTCAATTGTTCTAAAAAAGTCATCTGGTGTCGGATGCTTGAATGCCCAACGAGCAACATAAGTTCTAAAAGCATTATCAAAACGTTCTTTACCGAGAATTTGCTCTCGAAGCATTGTCAGTCCTGAACCTGGTTTGTAATAACATAAAAATCCAATATTTTTTTCTTTCATTCCCTCTGGCGCTGTCATTACTGATTCTAAAATAGGATCGGTCATAATATTTGCCATTTGGTGCATATCATTTACTGGCGATTTGTATTCTCCTTTGTTAAAATCTTCAGAACTTAACGAATTTATAAAAGTATTAAATCCTTCGTCCATCCAACCAAATAATCTTTCATTAGAACCCACAATCATAGGAAACCAACTATGACCAAATTCGTGGTCTGTAACTCCCCATAAATCAGCAGCTTTTGATTTTAAATCACAAAAGACGATTCCTGGATATTCCATTCCACCCTCATTTCCAGCAACATTTGTTGCAGCAGGATAAGGAAATTCAAACCAACGTTTTGAATAATTTTCTATAGATGATTTTGTATATTCTGTAGATCTTTCCCATGCATTATTACCATTACTTTCTAAAGGATAAGCAGAAATTGCAATTGCTTTTTTGCCACTTGGCAAGTTTATTTTTGCTGCATCAATAATAAATGCCGCAGAAGAAGCCCAAGATACATCTCGAGAATTTTTTATTTTAAAATGCCACGACAAGGTTGCCTTTGAGGAAGGTCTTGATGCTGTATTAGTTACTTCTTCTGCAGAACGTATGATAACAGTTTTATCACTTTGTGAAGCAGTAGTCCATCTTTTTTGTTGCTCTTGTGTATACACTTCTGAAGGATTTACTAATTCTCCTGAACACACAACAATATGATTTGATGGAGCTGTTATGGTCACATCAAAATCGCCATATTCTAAATAAAATTCTCCTGGACCAGTATACGGATTTGTATTCCAACCACGCACATCATCATACACACACATTCTGGGATACCATTGAGCAATAGTAAATATTTTTCCGTTTTTGGTTTCAGCAATTCCAGTTCTATCAGAACCGTATTTTGGTGAAATAAACGAAAAATCAATTTTCAATTTGATTGTTCCTCCATTTGCATTCAAATCTTGTGGCAAAAAAACTTGCATTCGGGTATCAACAATATAGAATTTCACTTCTGTTTCTGTAGATTTTCCTTTTGTAGTTGTGATTATTTTAACTGATTTTATTTTATGTCCACCATCAAAAATCTCTCCTTTTGCACCATTTCTACTTCCACTTAAAGGAATAATAGCATTTCCTCGAGAATCAGATTTGAATAAATTTTGATCAAGATTCATCCATAAAAACGAAATTTTATCAGGACTGTTATTGGTATAACTTAAGATTTCAGAACCTGTTATTTCACTAGTTTTATCATTTAAATTAGCGGTTAATTGATAATCTGCTCTGTTTTGCCAATATTTTGCTCCAGATTGACCACTTGCAGAACGAGTATCAGTTCCGTTTTTTGAGTAAAAATTCGGAGCAAAAGCATCTTGGTAGCTATATTTAGAAACAGTTTGTGTTTCTTGTGCCAACATTGTCATACCATGATACAATAAGAATGTTAGAGTTAAAAATTTTAAAAATTTGTTTTTCATTGTATTGTGTTTAGATTGATTTCTATTTTAGACATGCAATTTGAATTTATGTTACAAAAGGAATTCAAATTTCAGTTTTTAAAAGTATTAAATAATAAAACACAGTAACTTTTTTTTTACAATTTTATACTAATATTAGTACTTCCTTCGTTTTACTTGTATTAAATTGCACAAAAAATTAACTCACTTATGGATCAAATAAAAATACTTTGGGTAGATGACGAAATCGATTTACTCAAACCACATATATTATTTCTAGAGAAAAAAAATTATAATGTTACTACCTGCAATAATGGTCGAGATGCAGTAGATATTTTTGAAGATAATAATTTTGATATTGTATTTCTAGACGAAAATATGCCCGGAATGAGTGGTTTAGAAACGCTATCAGAAATCAAAGAAAAAAAATCTTCAACACCTGTAATTATGATTACAAAAAGTGAAGAAGAATATATTATGGAGGAAGCGATTGGGTCTAAAATTGCAGATTATTTAATAAAACCTGTAAATCCAAACCAGATTTTGTTGAGTTTAAAGAAAAATCTTGATAATTCTAGATTGATTTCCGAAAAGACAACACTAGATTACCAGAAAGAATTCCGTAAAATTTCAATGGAAATGTCAATGGTTAATACCTATGAAGATTGGATTGAATTGTATAAAAAATTAATATTTTGGGAACTCGAATTAGAAAACATTGAAGACCAAAGTATGGTAGAAATTTTGGAATCTCAAAAAGTGGAAGCAAATGCACAATTTGGGAAATTTATAGAACGCAATTATGAATCTTGGTATGAACCAAAAGCACATAAACCTGTACTTTCGCATACTCTATTTAGAGAAGTTGTAGTTCCAGAAATCACAAAAAAAGATAAACCTGTTTTGTTTGTAGTTATAGATAATTTGCGTTATGACCAATGGAAAGCATTCGAAAGTGTAGTTGGCAATCATTATAAACAAGAAAAAGAAATACCGTATTATGCCATTTTGCCAACAGCAACACAATATGCTCGAAATGCCATTTTCTCAGGATTGACTCCATTAGAAATGGAAAAACAATTTCCTCAATATTGGAAAAATGACGTTGAAGACGGAGGCAAAAACTTATATGAAGCCGAATTTCTTACTGCTCATTTAAAACGATTGGGGTTAAATATTAAGCAAGAATATTTTAAAATCACCAATTTAGCCAATGGTAAAAAACTAGCTGAAAACTTTAAAGCATTAAAGGACAATGATTTGGTAACAGTCGT